>CAMHST010000012.1 GCA_946187865.1 uncultured Bacteroidales bacterium | reverse complement strand
AGAGCATGAGCTCGGATGTCATGTTCGAACCGGACCTCCAGCGCTGCATCTGCGTGGATATCCGTTATGTGCTGTGGATGGTAGAGAAGTACGGCGGAGCCACCAACCTGATCAACGAACTCACGTTCGTGAAGTAAACTCTAATAGCGGAACGAGATGCCGGCGGAGATCACTCCGCCGGTTTTTTCGCCTGCCTGGTTCAGGTAGGAAAAAGGCCGGTAACGGAAGGTGAGGCCAATCCCGTAGTACCACACGGCCGCTACGGCATCCAGGCGGAAGCCGATGTACCGGGAGTTTTTGCTGTACGTATGGCTGTACCGGATGTCGCCGTCCACGTAGTCGTTGATGAACTCTGCCCGGTCTATTCCGGGTGCTACGGAAAGTCCTGCTCCCCAGCCGTTTCCGAACTGATGGGCATATCCCATGGGAAGGGTTATGCCCAGGTTGTAGATGCGGGATTTGAGTTTGCTGAAAGAATCCGGCGCCGTGACGATGCTGCCGTCCTCTCCGAACAGATGGCCTTTTTGCGGGAAGAGAAAATCCATGGACAGGTTCACGAAATCCAGGGTGAGCATGTTCCGCTCATTGGCCGACACGTATTGGACCTGGTAGATGGGGAAGGAAAGCCCCCAGCCGCTGTGGGACAGCGCTTCCGGCGTGCCCAAGTTGTAATTGTAATAGAAATCCAGGTGGTTGACGGGTTCTGCGTTCCACTGGGCTTTGTTCTGCGCCCCTGCCGTCAGGCCGGCCAGCAGCAGGAGAAAGGATATGGCGGTTTTTCTCATAATCATCGTATTATGCCGCAAAAATAATCAAAAAATTTAAGAAGCGGAAAAACTAGAAAAGTCCGGGCTCCAACTCCTTTACATGGAAGGATTTCCGGTGCCAGGGGGTGTAGCCATAGCGGCGGATGGCTTCTATATGGTCCGGAGTGGGATAACCCATGTTGTGTGCCCAGCCGTATTCGGGGTATTGGGCCGACAATTCCCGCATGAAGGCGTCCCGGTAAGTTTTGGCCAGCACGGATGCCGCGGCGATGCTGGCAAAGGTGGCGTCCCCGTGCACCACGGTGCGATAATCTTTGAATCCATACGGGCCGAAGGGACGGAATTTGTTCCCGTCCACCAGCAGGAACGCCGGTGCGGGAGAAAGCCGCAGCACGGCCCGCTGCATCCCGGTCACAGAAGCCCAGAGGATGTTCAGGCGGTCTATTTCGTCGGCCTGGACGGCTTCTACGGCCCATGCAACCGCTTCCTGCTCGATGACGGGCCTCAGAAGGTCCCGCTGCTTTTCGCTCATCTGTTTGGAGTCGTTCAGCAGGGGGTGATGGAAATCCGGCGGCAGGATGACGGCAGCGGCATAGACCGGCCCTGCCAGCGGCCCGCGGCCGGCTTCGTCACATCCGGCCTCCAGCCGGCCCGGTTCCAGGTATGGCTTCAAATTCGGTTTCATCGGCACAAAAATACATAAAAATCCTTCCCCGGCCACGAAAACGCCCCGAATTCGTGGCCGAACCGTTCACTTCACACAGTTCGTCCACGAAAACACCCCCATTTTGTGGCCGGGCTTCAACTTTTTGCTAACTTTGCGCGTATGATTAAGGAAATGTCTTTTTGGAAGTGGCTGGGCCTGCTTCTGGCCAGTTTCTTTCTGGCGACGCTTCTGTATGGCTTTGCCGGAATAGTGGATTTGGTTCCGCACGGATGGGTATATTGCGTGGCAGCCCTTGCCATGTGCGGCGTCATGATCTGGCTGTATGCCATTTTTGTCAAGTGGTTCGAGGGCGCAGCGCCCAAAGACCTTCCTCCGGGAAAGCTGGGCTCGCACACGGGGCTGGGGCTTTCTGTCGGCCTGGGGTATTTCATTACGGTCACGGGCATCATGATGCTGGCCGGGTGTTACAAGATTACAGGAGCAGGGGCTTCGGGAATGGAGATAGCGTGCGCCTTCTGCTTTTTTTCCGTCGTGGCCGTCGGCGAGGAGATTCTGTTCCGGGGCGTGCTGTTCCGCTGGTTCGACGAGAAGTGGGGCTTTGCCGCGGCTTTGATTGTGTCGGCCCTGGTTTTCGGGCTGGTGCACATCACCAACGACAACGCCACCTGGTGGTCTTCACTGGCCATCGCCATCGAGGCCGGCCTGCTGCTTGGGGCGGCGTACAAATGGTCCGGTACACTGTGGCTTCCTATCGGCATTCACTGGGCCTGGAACTTCTCCCAGGGCAATATTTTCGGGTTCGAGGTGTCCGGAAACGAGGCTGGTCCCTCACTCCTCCATGCACAGGTGGAAGGCCCTGAATGGATCACCGGCGGGGCGTTCGGGGCCGAGGCCTCGGTCATTGCCGTTGTCGTGGGCGTGCTCATGTCGGCTTGGTTTATCTGGCAGATAATCCGGTGCAAAAGGGTAAAAGCCGCTTAAAACACACCTTATATATTGGATTTGAGCGAAAAATCGTTATATTTGCAGACTGCCTTGAAAAACGCAAAAATAATTAATAATACCCAATGAAAGCTTACACTACTAAAAACATCCGCAATGTTGTTCTGATCGGCGCACCCCGAAGCGGCAAGACCACCCTCTCCGAAGCCATGCTTTATGAAGGCAAGGTGATTGACCGTCGCGGTTCCGTGGAAGAGAAGAACACCGTGTCCGACAACACTGAGTTTGAACAGACCAACCAGAAGTCCATCAATGCCACTCCGCTGTATGCAGAGTTCGGTGGCTGCAAGATCAACTTCATCGATGCTCCCGGTTCCGACGATTTCTCCGGTGGCGCCCTTTCCGCCTTCAAGGTGGTGGAGGCCGCTGTGATGGTGATGAACGGAACGGCCGGTATCGAGGTGGGCACCACCCTGTTCGGCCGCTACGCAGACCAGTACGGCATTCCCATGATCATTGCCGTCAACCAGATGGACCACGACAAAGCCAACTGGGACGGTGTGCGTGCCGCCATCTCCGAGGAGTTCGGCAAAAAGGCTGTCCTGTGCCAGTTCCCGGTGAACCCCGGTGTGGGCCTGGAAGGCTTTGTGGATGTGATCACCATGAAGTTCTACAACAAGAAGAATGAAGAGCAGGAAATCCCCGCCGCCTATGCCGACGAGGCAGAAGAGCTCCGTGCAGAACTCATGGAAAAGGCTGCCGAAGGCTCCGACGAGCTCATGGAGAAATTCTTCGAGACCATGGAACTCTCTACCGACGAGATCCGCGAGGGTCTTCGTGCCGGTATCCTCAAGGGAGAGACCATCCCGGTGTTCTGCACCGCCGCCAAGGAGAACGTGGGTGTAAAGCGCCTCATGGAATTCATCGTGAACGTGGTTCCTTCACCGGAAGGAAAGGAAGAGCCCACGGTAGACGGCGGCACTGTCAAGTGCGACCCTGCCGGCCCCACCGCCATCTTCATCTTCAAGACTTCCGTAGAGCAGCACCTCGGTGAGGTGTCTTACTTCAGGGTCATGAGTGGCACCCTGAACAAGGGCGCAGACCTGGTGAACCCGGAAACCGGCAACGGAGAGCGCCTGAGCGCCATCTACGCCGTGGCCGGCTCCAAGAAGGAAGAAGTTACCTCCATCAGCGCCGGTGATATCGGCTGCGTCATGAAACTCAAGGCCGGCAAGACGGATGTCACCCTGGCCCAGAGCGGTGTAGAGGCCTTCAAGCACATGGTGTTCCCGGATGCCAAGTACCGCTGCGCCGTAAAGGCCGTGGACAAGAACGACGAGGCCAAGGTAGGCGACGCCCTGAACAAAGTGGCCGCCCAGGATCCCACCATCACCGTGGAATATTCCAAGGAACTGCGCCAGACGATCCTTTCCGGTATGGGTGAGCAGCACATCAACTACGTGAAGTGGAGAGTGACCAACGAGTTCAAGCAGAACATCGAGCTCTATGCTCCCAAGGTACCTTACCGCGAGACCATCACCAAGATCGCTACCGCCCAGTACCGTCACAAGAAGCAGTCCGGCGGCGCCGGCCAGTTCGGTGAGGTTCATCTGCTGGTTTGCCCCTACGTGGAGGGCCAGGAAGCTCCCAAGAACTTCAAGATCGACGGCAAAGACGTGGTCTTCAACTTCAAGAGCCAGGAAATCACCGATCTGGAGTGGGGTGGAAAGCTGGAATTCTACAACTGCGTTGTGGGTGGTTCCATCGACCTTTCCTTCATGCCCGCCATCCTCAAGGGTATCAAGAGCAAGATGGAGGAAGGCCCGCTTACCGGTTCCTACGCCCGCGACATCCGCGTGTATGTGTACGACGGTAAGATGCACCCGGTAGATTCCAAGGAAATCGCCTTCATCATCGCCGGCCGCAACGCCTTCAAAGAGGCCTTCCGCAATGCCGGTCCCAAGATCCTGGAGCCCATCTACAATGTGGATATCATCACCCCGAACGAGTATGTGGGACCTTGCATGAGCGACCTCAACACCCGTCGCGGCATGATCATGAACCAGGATATGGACAAGGGCTTCACCGTGCTTCACGCCCGTGTTCCGCTGGCAGAGCTCTACCGCTACTCCACCATCCTGAGTTCCCTCACCGGCGGCTCCGCCACCTTCCAGATGAAGTTCGCAGAGTACGTCCAGGTCCCGGCCGACGTCCAGACCAAACTGCTGGCCGAATACGCCGCCCAGGAACAGGAAGAAGACTAATTTATTTGTTTTCAGCGATAATTTCCCGGTGCAAAACATTTTGTGCCGGGAATTATTGTATATTTGCGCCTATGAGCGCATTAAGGTATTATCTTTTGGCCGCCCTGCTGCTTCTGGCGGCTCTGTTTCCGGCCGCTGCCATAGACCATCCCGGCATTACCTCCACATCCGGGGGCGGGTTCCCGCTGGTGAGCGGCGGCGTTCCGGCTGCCGTGGTTACAGACCCCTCAGACCCCAAGGGCGTGCAAATCGCCGCCGGGAATCTGCGGGAAGACTTTGCCCGCGTGTGCGGGACAAAGGCACCTTCCTCCGGCAGGCGGGCCATACTGGCTGGAACGGTGGAATCGCCTATGATCCAGAAGCTTTCGGCCCAGGGCAAGGTGGATTTGTCGGCCTTGAAGGGGCAGTTTGAGACCTATCTCATCCGCACCTGCGGGGATACCCTGATTGTTGCCGGCGCCGACATGCGCGGTACCATTTACGGCATCTATGAGCTGTCCGAGCAAATCGGCGTCTCGCCCTGGTACTATTGGGCCGACGTGCCGGTCCTGCACCGGGACAACCTCTTCCTGGCAAGCGGAACGTACACCGTGCCGCAGCCGGCCGTGCGCTACAGGGGTATTTTCCTCAATGACGAGGCGCCCTGCCTCACGTCCTGGGTGAAAAACAGCTTCGGCACGGACTATGGTGGCCATGAGTTCTATACCCACGTGTTCGAGCTGCTTCTGCGCCTGAAAGCCAATTTCCTCTGGCCGGCCATGTGGGGCTGGTCCTTCTATGCCGACGACCCCCTGAACAGCGTCACGGCCAACGAGATGGGCATTATCATGGGAACCTCCCATCACGAGCCCATGGCCCGCAATCACCAGGAATGGGTGCGGAAAAACGGAGCCGACGGCCCTTGGGACTATCAGAAGAACAAGAAAAACCTGGACAAGTTTTTCACCGAAGGCGTGCGCCGGGCGGCCGGGACGGAAGACTTGATCACCATCGGCATGCGCGGAGACGGCGATGCGGCGATGGGAAAGGAAGGGGAAGAGGCCAAATACATTTCGCTGCTGGAGAAAATCATTGACAATCAAAGGAAAATCATCCGCCGGGAGACGGGACGTCCGGCAGCGGAACGGCCTCAGGTCTGGGCGCTGTACAAGGAAGTCCAGCAGTATTACGACCTGGGCCTGAGGGTGCCGGACGACGTGACCATCCTGCTGAGCGACGACAACTGGGGCGACGTCCGCAAGCTCCCCACGGCGGCCGAGCGGTCGCGGAAAGGGGGCTGGGGCATCTACTACCATGTAGATTACGTGGGTGCTCCCAGAAACTCCAAATGGCTGAATGTCACGCCCATCCAGAACATGTGGGAGCAGTTGCAGCTCACTTATTCCTATGGTGTGGACCGGCTTTGGGTGCTCAACGTGGGAGACCTCAAACCCATGGAATACCCCATCGACCTGTTCCTTTCCATGGCCCGCACGCCGGAAGCGTTCGCCGCCGATAACCTGCTGGACCACACCCGGGCCTTCTGCGCCCGGGCGTTCGGGCTGGACCAGGCCGACGAAGCCGCCCGTATCCTGAACCTGTACAGCAAATACAGCGGCCGCACGACGGCAGAGATGATGGACCGCACCACATACGACCTTCCCTCCGGCGAGTTCAAGCGGGTGGCCGACGATTTCGTGCGTCTGGAGGCAGAGGCGCTCCGGCAATACATGACGCTTCCCGAGGCGGCGAAAGACGCTTATTATCAGCTGATTCTCTTCCCTGTGCAGGCGCTTTCCAACCTGTATGAAATGTACTATGCCCAGGCCATGAACCATGCGCTCTATTTCCACGGGGACCCCGCCGCCGACAAGTGGGCGGACAAGGTGGAGTCCTGTTTTGCCCGCGACGCCTTCCTGATGCGGCAGTACAACAAGGAACTCGCAGGCGGCAAGTGGGACGGTATGATGACCCAGAAGCATATCGGCTACACTTCCTGGAACGACGATTTCGAGGCCGATGTCTGCCCGGAGGTTTTCCGGGTTGGACCAGTCCCCCCGGGCGGTTTTTCCTTCCCTGCAGGCAAGGGTTTTACGGCCATGGAGGCGGAGCATTATTCGGAAGCCGTTGCACCTTCCGGAACAACTTGGACGATAATTCCTTACATGGGAAGAACCCTGAGCGGCGTGGCGTTGATGCCCTATACGGAACCGGTCTCGGGGGCGGAACTGCTTTATCGGTTTGAACTCCCGTCCGGGGTCAGGTCGGTGAAGGTGCATGTAGTTACCAAATCTACCCTGGCGTTCAACAACACCGGCCACCGGTACGAAGTGTCGCTTGGCGGACAGCGGACCGAGGTCTGCTTCAACGACCGCCTGAACGAGGATCCTGCAAATATCTATTCCATCTACTATCCCACCGTGGCCAGACGAGTGGTGGAGACCGTCATCGGGATGCCCGCGGAGGAAGGATGGAACGAGCTGGAACTGAGACCCCTGGACCCCGGCATCGTCTTCGAGAAGATTGTCGTGGACTACGGCGGCTACACCCCGCAGTTCCTCTTCGGCACGGAAACTCCCGCCGTCCGGAAATAGTTTCCGGCACGGTCCTTCCAAGCTTCGGCTTTCCGTGTTCGGCTTCTTCCGTCACTCCTGGCATCCTTCTCGTTGCCCTGCGGGTCACCTGGTTACACGTTATCGGCCTTTTTCGCGTAGTGCGTTGCCCTGCAGGTCACCTGGTTACACGTTTTCGGCCTATTTCGCGTAACGCGTTGCCCTGCGGGTCACCTGGTTACACGTTATCGGCCTTTTTCGCGTAGTGCGTTGCCGTTTCCGTAGCCCTGCAACCTGGAATAACCCAGTATTTGTATAGAGAAACAGTGAGAATCTGAAAAAAAAGGCCGACGGTGCGGTTTACTGCAGATTTTTTTGTATGTTTGTAAAACTAGCCCATATTCACTATGAAACAAGTTTATCTAGAGCCCGAAGTGCAGGTACTGCTGCTCTCTGCGGAGAACAGCGTACTCACTGCCAGCAATGAGGGATTCCCCGTGAATCCGGTAGATCCGGGATTTGCTCCTCCCCTGTTTAACTTTTAAATGGAACGCGCTATGAAAAAGAATGCTTTATTTGCTTTGCTGGCGGTTGTTCCGCTGATGGTGCTTTCTTGCGCCAAGGAAGTTACGGTAGAGGCTCCGGAACAGGAGCGTCCAACGATGATCGATCCGTGGACTGCTATAGACCAAACCCCGTATATGAAGCGCGTTGCGGGTGATGTGGGTCCGCTGGTGGCAGGCTTTGTTCAGACCAAGGCATATATGGAAATGAACGGGGCCGATAATTTTGCCAAGGTTGTCTGGTCTCCGGGAGACAATTTTAAGATGTATGGCTATGACTCCAGTTTCTGGAGTGCCACCTATACGACAACCGGTGGAGGAGAGAAGGCTATTTTTACTCCAGACTACTCTGTCTCACCCTCTCCGCAGCATAGTATTTTCGCTCCTGGAAGCGGCAGCCCTATGTTGGGTCATGACGCTAATGGTGTATTTTTTGGCTTGACTCTGCCGAACACGCAGGACGCCGTTGCGGGGAAAGTGAAAGATGAATATATCTATTCTTATGCCCGCTCCATCAGCCAGTCAGACAATTTGACGTTCAAGAATATAGTAGGCCTGGTCCGGTTTAAAATGTCCGGATCTGCCGCCGCCGCTGTCAAGTCGGTGACACTTTGCGGCGCCACTCCCATTGCCGGAGAATTCATTATCATGCCCAATTCAGAGGGTGTTCCGGCTATTTCAATTACTAAAAATTTTGGAGGGGAACGCTATACATCCATTACCCTTAACGGAACATTTGCCGCTGATACCTGGTATTATTTTGCCGTTATTCCCGGCGTTCAGACAGGACTCTCTTTGGTCTTTTCGGACGGAATGGGACATACCACCACTAAAATTGCCTCCAAGACTGTTACCTTTGCTCAGGGAGAGATTTCGGACCTGGGTACCATTGCTCTCGGAAGTTCACTCTCGGATCCGCCGGTTCCGGATTTGAGCACCATCACGTTCATGTCGGCCACGGCGGAAGCGCCCAAGCCGGTGACCATTGCGGTTATTCCGGACGGCTTCACATCGGCCGAAATGAGCAAGTACGAGATGCTGGCCAAATCGGCCATGAACACGCTCTTTAACGTGGAGCCGTTCAAGAGTTACAAGGAGTACTTCAATGTGTATATCATGAAGGTCGCGTCCGATGAATCTGGGGCAAGGATGACAGACGGTACACCTGCAGAACAGAATAGGGCGTGTTACTTTGAGTCTGCATGGGGTAAGTCCAGTTATAGCGACATGGCTGCCAATGAAACAAAGATTCGGGATTTTGTTAATACGAACTGCCCCGATATTAAGGGCGGCATCCATACTGTTGAAGAAGTACCTATCCTTATGATCATCAACGATTCCCGTTATGGCGGAATCTGCCATTCCAGTTCTTCGGGCTTCGGCTATTGCATGGCCCCTTACACGGAAAATGGCGGGCGTCTGGCCTGGTCTTATCCCTCCCTTGAGGCGGCCAGTGATTCCGACCCGACAATCACGACCCCTGTGACCACATCTGCCGAAAGGCTTGCAGAAGTGGGAAGCAGCGCGGGGAACTGGCTGAACACCATGGTTCATGAATTTGGCGGCCACTGTTTTTCCAAACTGGCGGATGAGTACTGGTATAATAGCTATAAAAGTGCAGTATCATATATCTCGTCACACCGTTGGGACAACCCGCCCTATAATGGTGTGCCTTTCGGTTTGAATGTTTCCGCCACCTATTCAAATCCCGGATATGACGATCCCGGGGCTGGAGCAAAATATATTAAAGAAGGCTGGCAGCACCTGCTGGACAATAAGGCCACCCTGGTTGCCTCCAATCCGCTCTATAACCGCATCGGCGTGTATCAGGGAGGTGACATGTCTCTCTTTAACCGCTGGCGCAGCGAACGGGTGAGTTGTATGATCGATAACCGTTTCTACTTCTCCACCTTCCAGCGGGAGCTCATCGTGAAGCGCATCATGACCCTGGCCGGAGCAGCCTTTGACGAAGCTACTTTCTGGGCCAAGGATGTTCCCATCGACCCGGTGCGGGATGTTGTGAGCAGCCCCGTTATGGGAGAGGAGGACCCGGTTGCTCCGCGCATTATGCCGCCGCTGCCGCCGCCTGTACTCCACACGGACTGGTAGCCGTTTTCGGTAAACGGTTATGTAACAATAGTTTATGTAATTACCCTGCCGTCAGAGTACAGCAGGGTAATTCAGTAAAGAACTGAACATGAAGACTTTACTCAAAACCCTCACCTTGCTGGCGCTGCTCTCCTGCGCCTGCAGCCCGTATCACAAGGACTTCCAGGCCCGGCAGGAGGCCGACGGCGGCGCCTTGAAGCCGTTCATGGCGCTGCCGGAGGGAATATCGGCCCGGGAAAGGGAAGCGCTGGAATTCCTGTACGCGTATATGCCGGCGGCCGATGTGACGGACTACAGTCCGGAGTTTTACCTCCGGAGCGTCCGGCAAAGCCTGCGCGTGCGCGAAGAACTGGGCTGGAACGTGCCGGAGCGGGAGTTCCGCCACTTTGTGCTGCCTCTCAGGGTGAACAACGAGAGCCTGGACAGCGCCCGGACGGTGTTTTACCGGGAGCTGAAACCCCGCGTGCAGGGAAAGACCATGCAGGAAGCCATCCTGGAGGTGAACCACTGGTGCCATGAGAAAGTGACTTATCAGCCTTCCGACGCCCGCACCATGTCGCCCCTGAACCTGATGAATAACACCCTGGGCCGATGCGGAGAGGAATCCACCTTCACCGTCACCGCCCTTCGCTCCGTGGGCATTCCCGCCCGGCAAGTCTATACGCCCCGCTGGGCCCATACCGACGACAATCACGCCTGGGTGGAGGCCTGGGCCGACGGGCAGTGGCATTTCATGGGCGCCTGCGAGCCGGAACCCGTCCTGGACCTGGGCTGGTTCAATGCGCCTGCTTCCCGGGCCATGCTCATGCACACCAAGGTATTCGGCAAGTACGACGGGCCGGAAGAGGTGGTGCTCGAAAGCCCGAACTACACGGAGGTGAACCTTATCGACAATTATGCCCAGACCGGCGAGGCCGCCTTCCGGGTTCTCTGGGGAGATAACGCTCCAGACGGGAAGGCCGGAAAACCTGCCGCCGGCGCCCGCGTGGACTTCTGCATTTACAACTATGCCGAATTTTACCCGGCCGTGACCAAATATGCCGACGCAGACGGCCGGACTTCCCTCAGCGCCGGCCTGGGCGACATGCTGGTCTGGGCCTCCCTGGACGGCGCCTTCGGCTATGCCCAAGTGTCTTTCGGCAAGGACAGGGAAGTGACGATAGTCCTGCGTCCGCTGGCTGAAAACATCCCCGGGCAGAAATCCCTGAAAGTGGTTCCTCCTGAGGAAACGGCTAATATTCCGGAAGTTACCAAAGATCAGCGTGCGCTGAACAACCAGCGTTTCGCCCAAGAAGATTCTCTCCGGCATGCCTATGAGGCCAGTTTCATCGGCCTGGACCGGGCGCTGGCATTTGTACAGGAACAGGGATACGGCCACCACATGGCCCAGATGCTGGTCCGCTCCCGGGGCAACCATCGCACGATCGAAGACTTCATGGTGGCCTGCGGTAACCATGAGCGGATAGAGCAGGTGCTTTCTTCCCTCAGTACCAAGGATTTGCAGGATATCACCCAGGAAACCCTGCAGGATTATTATTCGGCCCGGACCTTCCTGGGCGCCCGGGTGGAAGACGAGTTCCTCTCGCCATTCTATTCTTTCTTTGAAACCCATCCGCTGCCGGTGGAAACGCCCGAGGCGCTGGTGCGCTGGGTGCAGGAGAACATTACCGTAAATGCCGATCCCAAAGCCTGGAACATTCCTATGTCGCCCTCGGGTGTGTATGCAAGCCGCGTGGCCAGTCCCCGGTCGCGGGACATCTTCTTTGTCTCGGCCGCGCGGGCGTTGGGTATGGAGGCCCGGAAAGACCCGGTTACCGGAAAGGTACAGTATAAGCAGGGGGCCGACTGGCTGGATGTCTCTTTCGGGGACCAGGCGCCTTCCGCTATCGCGCCGAAGGGTACGCTGAAACTGGCTTATCGGCAGACGGGCAGCGTGGACAATCCCAAATACTACACCCATTTCACCCTTTCCCGCCTGGTGGAGGGACGTCCGCAGTTACTCACATTCGACGAGGGCGAGGTGGACATGGGTGGCGGCGTGGACTGGGCCCACGTATTCAAAGACGGCTTTGCCCTGGACGCCGGGACTTACCTTTTGGTGTCCGGAAACAGGCTTGCCGACGGCTCCGTCCCTGTTTCCATGACCTTGTTCGAACTTCCGGCCGATCAGCTCACCCGGCAGGACCTGGTCATTGCCGAGCCGGAAGATGCCGTCCCCGTGATAGGCAGCTTTGACAGTGAAACCCAGTTCCTTCCGGCCGATGCACCCGAGAAGGCCAGTATTCTGTCCCGGACCGGCCGCGGCTTCTATGCGCTGGCCGTGCTGGATCCCGGCAAAGAGCCCACCAACCACGTCCTGCGCGACCTGGCTGCGGCGAAAGAAAAGCTGGATGCGTGGGGCCGTCCTGTCCTGCTGCTCTGTCAGGATGCCGCTTCGCTCGCGCGTCTGAAAAAGGAAATCGCCGAGGGGCGCTACGGTGTACTGCCTTCCACCGTGCAGCTGGGGGTCGACACAGACGGGATTGCCGCTGCCATTGTCCGGAATATGCAGCTCACCGCCCCCGGCCGCCTGCCGCTGGTTGTCCTGGCCGACACCTTCAACCGCGTCTTCTTCTGCTCCGATGGCTATACCATCGGCCTGGGCGAACAGCTTTCCGGCACCGCCTCCCGCCTCTGACCCCTCACCGTTAGGGTGCACCAGCTCAAAAAAAACAAAAAAAGTAAAAATATCGCTTGCGATATAAAATTATTTTCGTACCTTTGTGTCGTGAACGATATAAACAAATAAAAACAATACATCATGAACGCACAGAATTCCATTCAAATCCTTCAGGCCTACGCTACCGGCCTGGCCGCCCAGAGCATGCAGCATAAAGTGCAGAGCAAGGTTTTCAAATCCATGGGCCTGACCAAACTGGCAGAGAAATACGCCGACCATTCCACCGAGGAAATGGAGTGGGTAGACAAATTCGTGGACCGCATCATCGACCTTGGCGGCGAGGCTAAGGTAGAGGCCGCTCCTGAACAGACCATCTACAAAGATCCCGTCGCTTTCATCAAGGCCGACCTGGAAGTTTCCGAGCGGGAAGTCCCCCGTCTGGGCGAAATCACCCTCTCCGTGGCAGCCGACATGACCACCTTTGATCTCCTGAAAGGCTACTATCAGGACGAAGAAGAGGATATGTTCTGGATGCGCGGCCAGCTGGAGCTCATCGAGCGCATCGGCCTGCAGAACTGGATTATCCGTCAACTCTAACAATAATGAAACAATTCCTCCTGGCTGCGGTTCTGGGCCTGGTAACGCTTGGAACCGCAGCCGCTCAAAACGGACAAGACATGGCAAGCATTTATGATTTCAAAGCCCTGAACAACAAGGGCGTGGAAGTAGACTTCAAAGATTACGAAGGCAAGGTGCTCCTGATTGTGAACACCGCTTCCAAGTGTGGCTTCACCCCGCAGTACGACGGTCTGGAGGCCCTGTATCAGCAGTATAAGGACAAAGGCCTGGTTGTCATCGGCTTCCCCTGCGACCAGTTTGCCCATCAGGAACCCGGCTCCAACGAAGAAATTGCGGAATTCTGCCGTCTGAACCATGGCGTCACTTTCCCTCTGATGGCCAAAGTGGATGTAAACGGCAGCAAGGCCGAGCCCATCTTCGAGTTCCTGAAGTCCCAGGCTCCCACCGAGGAGTACAAAGGACTGAAGGCCAAAGCTACCCAGAAGATGCTCAAGGGAATCAGCCGGAGCGTGGAAAAAGACAGCGACATCCTGTGGAATTTCACGAAGTTCCTGGTATCCCGCGACGGTTCCACCGTTAAGCGTTTTGCTCCTGTCGCCGAGCCCAAAGACTTCGCGAAGGACGTAGAAGCCATGCTTTAAACGGCCATGAAGGAACAGCTTAAGCTGGGGAACCAGCTCTGTTTCAGGCTCTATACAGCATCCCGCCTGATTACGCAGGCCTATCATCCGCTCCTGAGCGGGATAGGCCTGACGTATCCCCAGTATCTGGTGATGATGGTGCTGTGGGAGCAGGATGCCCAGCCGGTCAACGACATCGCCAAAAAGCTGTATCTGGAAACCAACACCGTAACCCCGCTTCTGAAACGCATGGAGGCCGAGGGTTTCGTGGAGCGCAGCAGGAGCAAGGCCGATGCCCGCCAGGTGATTGTTAGCCTGACGGAGAAGGGCCGCAAGCTGGAAGAGAAAGCTTCCTGTATCCCTTACGAACTGGGCGGCGCCGTGGCCTGCCGCAGCATTACGCCCGAGTCGGCGCCTCTGCTGTACGGCATGCTGGACGACCTGATTAACACACTATCTCCGGAGGAGTAACGTATATTTTTCTTATCTTTGCATACTAAAACACTTTACCATGCAAAGACTCCTTCGCATATTATTGCTTGTGCTTGCTGCGGGTTGCGTCGCCGTTTCTTGCAAAAAAGAGCACTATACCGTGATTATCTCGCTGGACGGTAGCCGCTGGGACTATGCCGACTATTACGAAATGCCGTTTTTCGACTCCCTGGCCACCGTGGGAGTCAAGGCCCGGATGGAAGCCTCCTATCCTTCCTCCACTTTCCCGAACCACTACACCATGGCAACCGGCCTTGTTCCGGATCACAATGGCCTGGTAAACAATAATTTCTGGAATCCGGAAACGGAGCACGGCTATTCCCTGAGCGACCCGGAAAGCCGCTACGACCCGCGCTATTACCTGGGAGAACCCGTCTGGCAAACCGCCCAGAAGCAAGGTGTCAAATGCGGTGTGATTTACTGGGTAGGGTCCGATATCCCCATCAATGACATGTATCCCACCTATTACCGGCGCTGGGACGATGAGCCTCACTGGAATTTCGAAGAGCGTTGCGACGAGATTGTCCGCCTGCTGAGCCTGCCGGAAAAGGACCGTCCGCGTCTGGTGATGGGCTATTTTGACGAGCCCGACCACCAGGGACACGTCCACGGGCCCTTCTCCCCGGAGACCAAGGCCATGGCCGAGCAGATGGACAGCCTCATGCACAGTCTCTATCTCAGGCTCAAGGCCTTGCCCCACGGCAAGCAGATCAACTTTATCCTGGCCGGAGACCACGGAATGACTGAAATCTCTCCCGAGCGTTTCATCGCCTGGTACGACGTTGTGCCGGAAGACTGGGTAGAGCGCATGTCCGGCTCCATTCCCACCAGTATCTGGGCAGAAGAGGGTTATGCCGACAGCCTTTATCAGCGCCTGAGCGGGATTGAGCACCTGAGCGTCTGGCGTCACGGGGAAGTGCCTGCGGAGCTGAACTATGGCACCTCCAACCGCCTCGGAGACCTCATCGTAGCACCGGATCTGGGCTGGCAGTTCAACTTTGCCCCGTCCTCCAATCAGGGTACGCATGGTTTCAATCCCAAGGAGACCGACATGATGGTGGCTTTCCGCGCCGTGGGACCGGATTTCAAAGTGGGCTATGAGGCTCCCTTTACGGAAGGGGAGCAGTCGGCCTTCCGGAACATCGACCTATATCCCATGCTGTGCAAGCTGCTGGGCGTAAAGCCCGCCCCGGTAGACGGCAAACTGGAAAGAATCCAGAAAATCCTGAAATAAACAATTAAACACGAAACTGATATGAGACTTGACGGAAGACGCGAAAGCACCAACGTAGAAGACCGCCGCGGCATGTCCACCGGTGGAAAAGCCGGCCTGGGCCTGGGCGGTATAGCCCTGGTGGCTATTATTACCCTGATGATGGGCGGTAACCTGGGCGATGTGTTCCAGAATGTCCAGAACGCCGGCGGTATCGGCGGGCTCTCCACCCAGAACTCTTACGAGCCCACGGCGGAAAACGAAGAGCTGGCCACTTTCTCCAAGCAGGTCCTGGCCTTGACAGAGGACGTTTGGAGCGCCTATTTCAAGCAGACTGGCCTGGGCGAATACCGGAACCCCACCCTTGTGCTTTATTCCGGCGCCACGGCCACCGCTTGCGGTACCGGCCAGGCGGCCATGGGGCCGTTCTACTGCTCCGGAGACGAGAAACTGTACATAGACCTCAGCTTCTTCTCCTCCATGAAACAGCAGCTCGGGGCCGACGGAGACTTCGCTTACGCCTATGTAATCGCCCATGAAGTAGGTCACCACGTGCAGAACCTGCTGGGCACCCTGAACCAGGCCCACAGCCAGATGGCCCGCATGAACAAGACCGACAGCAACCGGATGAGCGTGCGCATAGAGCTCCAGGCCGATTTCTACGCCGGCGTCTGGGCCCATTACATCGACGAGGTCCTGGACGACGACGACCTGATGGAAGCCATCAAGTGCGCCCAGGTGATCGGCGACGACTACCTGCAGAAGAAAGCCCAGGGCTATGCGGTGGAAGAGTCCTTCACCCACGGTTCCGCCGCCCAGCGCATGCGCTGGCTGAAAAAGGGCATGACTACCGGTGACGTGAACCAGGGAAACACCTTCTCCCTGAGCGACAATCAATTGTAAAAGATGGACAAGCATTTTTCGCTTCCTGCCGAGGGCGGTCTCCTTACCCAGGGCCTTCCCGACGGAATCCTTCACGCCTATGAAAAAATCTGGACGTCGGTGTATCCCGAGTCCAGGCCGGCGTCGTATGCCGTCGCCGATTATGTTGTGAATGCCATCAATGGCTGTCAGGAGCGATTGTTCCGCCTGGGCCTGACGACAGGTTCCACCCCCACCTCCCTGTACAACGAGCTGGCCCGCCGCTACAAAGACGGGCTGGTGAGTTTCCGGAACGTGGAAATTGTCTCCATCGACGAATACTATCCCTCCTCCAAAGAGGAAATGCAGAGCCGCAACTATCGGCTTCACGAGGCACTGCTGGACAAAGTGGATGTCCGGAAAGAAAACGTGCATATCCCGGACGGGTCGGTACCTCCGGAGGAACTGGGCGCTTACTGCTCCCGCTTCGACAGCCTGGCCAGGAATCTGGACCTGCTGGTAATCGGTATCGGCGAGCAGGGGCAGGTAGGCTTCAATGAGGCCGGCTCCACGGAAAAAACCCGGACCCGGGTAGTCCGCCTGTCTTACGGTTCCCGCAAGCGCCAGGCCCGGTTTTTCGGCGGCGATATCGCTGCCACGCCGGACAAGGCGATTACGCTGGGTATCGGTACCATGTTGTCGGCCCGCCAGATTATCCTGATGGCCTGGGGCGAAGACAAGGCCTCGGCGGTCAAAGCCATTGCCGAAGGGCCTGTGGATCCGGTGTGTCCCGCTTCCTTCCTGCAGGCGCACGACCACATCTCCTTCTATGTTGACGAGGCGGCCGGCAGCTTGCTCACCCGTACGGTGGCCCCCTGGATGGTGGGCCCTTGCAACTGGACCTCGAAGCTGGTCCGCAAGGCTGTGATCTGGCTGTGCCAAACGGTGGGGAAACCCATCCTGAAGCTCACGGAGAAGGATTATCTGGAGAACAACCTGGGCGAGATGCTGGAGTCGTTGCAGGTCCCGTTCGACAAAGTGAATATCAATGTATTCAACGACCTCCAGCACACCATCACCGGCTGGCCGGGCGGGAAACCCCATGCCGACGACAGCACGCGGCCTGTCCCGGCGGCACCCTTCCCGAAGACCGTGCTCATCCTGTCGCCGCATCCGGACGACGATGTCATCTCCATGGGCGGCACGTTCATCCGCCTGGTTTCCCAGGGACACAATGTGCATGTGGCCTACCAGACATCCGGAAATGTAGCGGTGCACGATGACGTGGTGGTCCAGCACATGGACGCTGCCCTGCAGCTGGGCATGGAGGACCGGATGGACCGGGTGAAAGCCTTGATCGCAGGCAAGCGTCCGGGCGAACCGGAGCCCCGGGAACTGCTGGAAATGAAAGGTGCCATCCGTCGCAGCGAAGCCCGCGCCGCCGTGCGTTCCTTCGGCCTGGACGAGGAAGCCAACGTCCATTTCCTGAACCTGCCGTTCTATGAGTCCGGCGGCATCAAGAAAAACCCCCGTTCCCAGGCCGATGTCGATATCATCAAAGACCTGATGGCCCGCCTGCAGCCGCAGATGATTTTCATGGCCGGCGACCTGGCGGATCCGCACGGTACCCACCGCGTGTGCACCGAAGCCGCCCTGGAGGCCCTGGACCAGCTCCGCTCGGAAGGATCTCCCTGGCTTTCACATACACACGTGTGGCTGTATCGGGGCGCCTGGATGGAATGGGAGCTTGGCCGGGTGGATATGGCTGTGCCGCTTTCCCCGGACGAGGTCATCAAAAAACGGCATGCCATTTTCCGTCACCTCTCGCAGAAAGACATTGTGCCGTTTCCCGGAGAGGATTCGCGGGAATTCTGGCAGCGGGCCGAGGAACGTACCCAGAACACCGCCCGCCTGTACGACCAGCTGGGCATGGCCGAGTACCAGGCCATGGAGGTGTTCCTGAAACTCTGGTAGCGTAAAACAGAAACGTCTGGTTATTAGCTATATAAGAAAAAGAGCCTGGTCATATTCGACCAGACTCTTTTTTGTAATTGATTAGCAGTAAGGTGTTTCTGCTTTACGCTTAGAACTTGTAGGCGACACCCACGTTGGCGTAAGGGCCGTAACCGGAGTAGTTGAATTCTGCCTGCAGGCCGAAGTTGTCGCTGAAGAAGTAGCGGACACCGGCGAGACCACCATAGCAGAAGCCGGGATAGTTGCCAGTACCATCGCTCCAGAAGTGAACACCGAGACCGGCCATGACACCGGCGTGAACCTCGAATTTGTCGGTGATGTTGAGACCGTAAGTGGCGCGAGGGGCAACGGCGAGGTCGTTCCAGGAATAGTAACCGGGAGCAACGTTCCAGTGACGGAAGTTGATCTGGGCACCTACGGTGAAGTGACCTTTCCACCAGGTGTCAATGAGCACATAGTCACCGGTGATGGCGCCACCGATACCCGGATAGAAACCGACCATGGCACCAGCGACCATGGTACCCTTGGACCACTGGTCCTCAATAGCCTTTGTAGAGTTGGCAGCGAACATGCAGGTAGCAGCGACTGCGAGAACAGCAATGAATTTTTTCATGATAAAGTTAGTTTTAATTGTTTTGTACACTATGTATAATACCTTACTTTTGCAATTCGCTTTCACAAAAGTAGATAATTCTTTCTGAAAAAACAAATATCTTCCCCAAACGCCCTGTTCCTTCATAAAAATTTTTATCTTTGAGAAAAAGATTTTAAGATGAAAAAGAACATTCTGCTATTGAGTCTCTTGGCACTTGTTTGCTGCTCCTCCCCCATAGAGACCGCCACTGGCCGCAGTGAGCCGGACCTGGGCTGGCTGTTCCTGGGCAA
The DNA here is from genome assembly GCA_946187865.1 of uncultured Bacteroidales bacterium. Taxonomy (GTDB): domain Bacteria; phylum Bacteroidota; class Bacteroidia; order Bacteroidales; family UBA932; genus Cryptobacteroides. Next base: position 30,110 of record CAMHST010000012.1, on the reverse strand, counting down.
AGGCCCTTATACGCTGGAAACCCGGGTGCAGGCCGCCCCGGGAAGTGCATCCTTCCAATTGGTAACCGACCTCTCCCTAATGGCCGCAGAGCCGGATGTGGTCCTGGAGCAAAACATTACCATTGCCCCCGATAGCACCGTTACCGTGCCGCTGGGCAATCTGGCTCCCGGATTCTACCAGGTGCGCCTGCGGGATTCGGTGCGCTTCAATATCGGTGTACGGCCTGATGCCGTAGTGTCCGCCCCCGATGCCCAGGCGGATTTCGACGCCTTCTGGGAGCAGACCCTGGCGGAACTCTCGGCCGTGCCGCTGGAGCCTGAGTTCACGGAAATCCCCGAATACTCCAATGACCTTCGCACCTGTTACGAGGTTCGTTACGCTTCCTGGGGCGGGGCCGTCAGCGGTGGCATCCTCTCCGTGCCTGTGGCGGAAGGCAAGTATCCCGTTCACATCCAGTACATGGGTTACGGGGCGGAACCGTTCTATTTCGACCCTTCGGCCTCGCCGGACAGGATTGATTTCCTGGTGAGCGTACGGGACCAGGGCATCTTCAAGAATGGGCAGGACCGCTGGATAGACCGGGGCCTGGAGTCCAAGGAAACCTTCTATTACAGAGGCGCTTACTGCGACGTAAAGCGGGCCGTGGACTTTGCCGCCTCCCTTCCCAAGGCCAACCCGGACCGCCTGGTGGCCTACGGTGAAAGCCAGGGTGGCGCCTTCACTACAGTGGCCGGTGCACTGGATTCCCGCATCAAGGCCATCGCTCCTGCCGTCCCCTTCCTGGGCGATTTCCCCGACTACGCCAAGATCGTCTGGTGGCCCGTTCACGAGGTCTTCGATGCGGCCGATGCGCAGGGGATCGGCCGGGAAGCCCTGTTCACCATGCTCTCTTACTTCGACGTCAAGAACTTCGCCTCCAAGGTGGCCTGTCCGGTGTATATGGCGTTCGGCCTTCAGGATCCCACCTGCCCCCCGCACACCAACTTTTCCATCTACAACAACATCAAGTCGGCCGTGAAGCGCTTTTTCTGCGTGCCCACCTGCGGCCATGCCATGTGGATGGAGCCTTCCTGGAGCGCGGAAAGGGACCGTTTCCTGGCCGATTATTAAACCTCAGGGCTTCTTTTGTGTCAAATGGAGCATGAGAAAACAAGTATTCATGGTGGCGGCAGCCATGTTGCTGTGCGCCGCTCCCCTCTGGGCGCAGGATGAGCAGCGCCCCCAGCGTCCGGAGCGTCCGGCCATGCCGGAATACCTGCCGGACAGCGTCTTTGCCGCGACCAGAACGGCGGAGATGGTTGAAAAATACGGGGTTACCCCGGAACAGGAGCCGCAGGTATATGCCCTGAACCTGGAATATGCCTCCAAGCTCCAGGTCAAGATGCCGGACTTCGGCAACGCCGGCGAGCGCAAGGATCCCCGCTCCATGACCGACGCCGAGCGTCAGGAATTCTTCGGCCAGATGCAGGAGCGCATGGCGCAGATGCAAGAGGCCGACCAGGCCCGCCGGAAGGCCCAGAAAGCCTACGACAAGGCCGTCAAGGAAATCTTCACCAAAGACCAGTACAAGGCCTACAACAAAGACCGCAAACGGGAAGACCGTGAGCGTCAGGAACGTGAGCAGCAGATGCAGGGTGGATTCGGCGGCCCTGGCGGCGGCTTCGGCGGTCCCGGCGGCATGGGTGGCCCCGGCGGATTTGGCGGAGGCGGTGGCTTCGGCGGCGGAGGCGGCTTCGGTGGAGGCGGCGGATTTGGCGGCGGTTTTTAGCCGGAAAGATTACCAGAGCGGGCTTGATGTCCGCTCTGCTTCTTTTTGCAGGGCCTCGGGCACCCGGGCGAAGAAGTCGAATCCGGCCCGCTGCTCGATGGCGTCGATGGAGGTGATGCCGCTGGAATACGGCATGCCGGAATGGGACTCGTTGGTGAAGATATAGGCGCAGCCCTTGGCGGAGGTCATCTCTCCGGAAGCGTTGAAACTGCATTTCATCAGGCACTTGTAGAAGTGGCTGGGAATAGGGACCTGGAGTCCTTCCCGGCTGGGCAGGGTCTTTACCGCGCCTTCGTACAGCACGCCGGTAACCACGTAAAGGGTATCCCTTCCGGATGGTGCGTGGCCGGTAACATCGGTTTCCAGCGAGCTCCAGGTCCCGTCGTTGAAGCCGTTCTGCCACTGGGGCGCCTGGTTGGAATAATAGAAGGTCTGCTTGTTCTGCCCTACGCTGGACTGGCGGTAACTGGAGGCCACCAGATGCCCGCGGCTGTAACCTACCGCGCTGGCGTTGTTCAGTCCTGTCTGCTGGGTGAGGGAAATGCCGGGATCTTCTGTCCAGGAGTCGTTCCGGCCCGCATTGTTGTTGGGCCACATGGAGCGGTGCATGGCATGGGCGGTCCAGACAGGGGCATATTTGGAGCCGTCGTACAGCACGGTATAGTTTCTCACCTGCTTGCCGGACAGGGTATAGGTGTGCGTGACAATCTGCCGCTTGTTGTTGGTGGTCCCGTAGCGGTACCAGCGGTCGTCGCGGTCGGTCTTGGTGCCGGAAACGCTTGTGCCGGAGAGTAATGCGCTTACATCGGGCATCTCGAAGCAGCCCAGATAGCCGGGATCCGTGTTGACGGCGGCTTCCTTCTCGGTGGTAAAGGAGAGCATGGCCCCCAGCCGGTCTACATAGCGCCCCTGCGCCGCGTCATACTCTGCGATGAAGGCCCGGTAATAATAGGTGGTACCCGGCTGCAAGGAAGATAGGACGGCGGAAAAGCTCCCCGACGGGGAATAGTCGGCATACAGCGTCTGGTTGAGCAGCCCCGGGGACGTACCCCAGAAAAAGCCCATTTCCGCAATATCGCCGGTGTTGTCGGCGTACGATGCACGAAGGACGGCTTCTGTAAATGAGATGTCCGTTGCGGGCAGGGTGGTGACCGTTCCCGTTGCCGACGGCAGCTCCGGCTCATCCGGCGGGTCGGGATTATCCGGGTTGTCGGGAACCTCGGGTTCGTCCGGGTTGTCTGGATTATCGGGGTTGTCCGGGTTATCGGGATTGTCCGGGGTGCCGGGCTCGTCCGGCGGGGTGGGGATGTTGCCGGAATAGCCGGGCGTATCGAATCCGTATTCCAGCCGGATATCGAAGGAGAGGCCGGTGGTGAAGACTCGGCCTGTGAGGTTGGTCTTGTAGTTCCTGCGGACCTTCACGTTGGGGATGCGGAAAGTGGCCGGCTGCTGCTCTGTACCGCCCTTTTTGGCATAGACCGCCAGTTCCGCATCTATGAGGCGCTCATCCCCGGCCAGAATGAGATTGGAGGCAATCAGCCCTGCGGGCACCGCCGCCGGGGAGAAGCTGATCCGGGCATCGCCGGAAACCGCCCCGCTAGTCAGGTGAAGGACGTTGGGCACGTGCTCCAGATACAGGGCCGACCGGGACAGGCCCAGGCCGGCTTTTCCTGCCAGCTGCAAATCTTCCTCCAGCGGCAGGACATTGATTTGGGCAAAGGGTCTTTTGAGGACGATATCCTTGAAACTGAGGTTGTTCCCGGAAATCGGCCCGGTTTCGAGCGTGCCGTAGAACGCATCCCGGGAATTGTCATTGGAAAGGGCTTCCCCGGCCATCGTCATGGTTCCGGCTTCGAAATCCGGCGTGTAATCCTGGTTGCCGCGGCTCTGCGCCCAGAAAACCAGGAGATAGTTCTCTCCGGCAGTGAGCGACAGCTGGCAGTTGGCCCGGCCCTGCTGCACGGTCAGGGCTTCCTGCATGGAGGGATGCGAACTTTCCGGCTGGAAGGTAAGCTTCCCGGCTGCGTCTTTCCGGTAAACGCCCACCAGCAGGCGGTCTGCTGCGGCTGCTCCGTCCGCCTTGGTGGAAACGGACTCCAGCGTGACGGGGATGAGCACGGAAACATAATCCTGCACAGCCTCTTTCCGGCAGGCCGTGAACAGGCTTGCCGCTGCCAGGAGATATGCTGCCAGGCGTTTCATCGGGAGGTGGCGTTGAAGTCTGTCTCTATTGTCCCTTCGGTGGTGAAATAGTCTCCCCGGAGGGTGGTCTCGTAATTGCGGCGCACGGGAATGTTCCGCAGGATGCGGCTGGCCCGGAAATCCCCGGCAGACAGGCCGATTTCGGCCCCGATCCGGATCTCTTCCTCCGGCGCCAGGACGTAGGCGAAGGCTGCCTCTGCGGCGGAGGGGCAGGGCGCTTCGCTGAAGCGGACGGTCACGCTGCCGGTTGTCTCTCCGCTGAGCAGATTCACGGAGGCGGGGATGGCATTCAGGGTAATTTGGCTGCGGGCGCCTGCGGGCACCGGGTCGCCGGCAAAGTGCAGGAGGGCGAAGGGGCGTTTCAGCAGCACCCGGAGTTTGTCATCGGCCCCGGCGGTGACAGATTCTACGGCATAGAAGGCATCCAGGGTGGGGCAACTGGCGGGGGCGTCGGTGGCCTGCCGCAAGATTCCGTCCGGCCCGATGTCATAGGTGCCGGCGGTCTGGGCGAAAAACAGCAGGGTGTAGGTCTCTCCCCGAAGGAGGGTTCCCTGGGCAGAGAACTCCCCGTCCCCTGTCCGGCTGCAGCTGAATCGAATGTAATCCAGGTAGTTCCCGTCCTGGTCGTAGGCTTTTACTTCCAACTGGTCCACCAGGGAAATGCTGCCGCTTTTGACGGCCGTCTGCTCCAGCGCCACGGGAAGCTGCAACCGCACCCACTGATCCTTACCGTTGTCTTTGGCACAGCCGCAGAGCAGGAGCGTCAGCAGCAGAAAAAGGATATGACGGTGCTTTCCCATGGTTTAGAAACTGATTTCGTATGCTCCGTCAAATGCTGTATCGGTGGTAATCCCCGCTTCTCCATTCTCCGTGAAGAAACGGCCTTTTACAATGGTACGCTGCCCTTTTTTCAGGGGAATCTCCAGGTTAAGGCGGCTGATGGCCTTTCCGGAGGCATCCTGCAGGAGAATCTCCGGCTTAACGGTGCCGTTGTCCCCGCCTGTGAGCAGTATGTCCTGCGCCAGGAGGACGGTACCGTCGGCCTGGATCTCTGCCGGGACGGTGAAAGAGAGGCCTTCCCGGGGCGAAACGGCCGCCTGTTCCCATAGGTTATACGCGGTGGCAAGCGGTTCCGGATAAGTGACGGTGACACGGATGTCTTTGCCCTGGAAGGCATCGGCATCGGTGGCTATGAGGCTATAGGCCGACACCGGGCGGGTCATCCTGAGGCTGCCGGAAGCATAGGTTCCAGCCGTGCCCAGGTCCTTTTCCAGCGAGCCGCAGAAGGCGTCCCGGAAACTATGCCCGGGCTGGTATGCGCCTTCCGGCAGGCTTACGCGGGAGAAATCCCGGACATACCACTGCCAGTCCGCTCCGCTGTCCTGTACGTAATCTGTCCAGGCCAGGATCTTGTATCGGTCTGTTTGAAGCGTTACGGAAACGTCCATGCCGCCGGGACGGTCTGCGAAAAGGACTTTTTCCACCTCCGGCGCAGCCTGCCAGGCACCGGCGCCGTTACTGCGGTAGAAACGCAGCGTGTGCCGTACCTGGGTGCCGCCGGCCCGGGTGAGGGTGCTCTCCGGCATGGCGCCCTCGAAGGAGAGGTTCAGCTGGAGGGTTACCTCATGGCTGCCGGACGTGTTGTTTTCCGGGGAGTCGGGCTTGCCGCAGGCGGCCAGCGCAAGGGCGCAGGCGGCAAAAAGCGGTATGGGCAGGCCCCGGCGCATGGTTTATTCGTCCGGGACCCGGATGGTTTCCCCGTGTTCCTGGGCCACGGTCTGTTTCCACAGCTCGGTGTAGCCCGGCCATTCCACACTTTCCGGAATGCCCTGGGAATGTTCCGAGTGCTTGAAACTGCCGTCTTCGTTCTGGGGCTTCACATTGCCGTCCATGAATTTCACCAGCAGCTCCACTTCCAGCTTGCTCCAGTCTGCGAATTGCCGCTGGGCGGTGTTCACGGAGTAGTCGGTGACATATTTGATGAGTTTCTGGAAGGGCTTCCGGGAAATCATTACGTCGCCTTTGGAAGAGAGCTTTTTCTGCATCTTCACGGCCACTTCGTTGTACATCACCACGGCCATGCTGTCCACCGTGTGGGTCTTGCGGAACATCTGGTCCAGCTCGAAAGCGTCGGCCCGGGCCCTGACATGGGGCGCCATCACGTTGTACATCTTATAGCAGGCGTTGGAGATGCGGTTGTTGATCCAGAAAGAGGAGGTGGGGGAATAGTGCAGAAGGTCTCCGTTGCCCACCCGGAAACAGTCCGGAACCTTGGTGATGCTGGTGTAGATGGGGGTGAGGTAGGAAGTGGCGGCGTCGTCGGTGCCGAACCACAGGATGCCGCCCACCACGTCGGGCACGTAGTTGCGGGCCTGGCCCACCATCCAGAAACCGGTCTGCTGGGTGGCGATGGCGCGCTCGTTCACATAAGTGCGGTCTTCCACCTTGAATTCCATGGGCCGCCAGCGGTACGGGAGGGCGTTTCCGCCGGCGCCGATATCCTGGGTCATGTCCATGGGGGTGCCTTCGTAGTGGTCCCGCATGACATCGGCCACGTCCTTCACGCTGATTTTCTTCCGGGGATACACGAACAGGGGGAAGTCCCCTTCCAGGTTCTCGCCCATGACATAGTCCAGATAGGAGTAAGCGTCTCTGGTTACGGCGTTTCCGTCCTCGTCATAGAAGGAGAACCAGCCGTTGGTGAGGATGTTGAACGCGCTCCAGGCGCGGGCGTCGCAGCCGCGTACGGTGCCGAAGTCGGCCGGGCAGTAAGCTTTCTTGAAAGAGAACTCGCTGTCCGCCCCGTCAAAATAGCCTTTGCGGCGGGCGAAGGAAATCACATCCGGGGCGTAGAGGCAGTTGTCCGGGTCGTTCAGGGGGAACTTGCCGATACGGGCCTGGTTGGCATGGGCGCAGATGGCTCCGTCCGGGACGCGCATGGCCACCCAGACGATACCCTTGTTCATGTTCACGTTGTTGCGGATGTTCATGCCCTTGCCCACGAGCTCCATGATCCAGGCCTCGTTCTTGTCGGCGATGGAGAAGGTTTCCCCTTCCGAAGCATAGCCGTATTCGTTGGCCAGTTTTACGATGACATCAATGGCCTCGCGGGCGGTCTTTGCCCGCTGCAGGGTAATGTAAATGAGTGAACCGTAGTCGATTCCGCCTTTCTTGTCTTCCAGCTCCGGGCGGCCACCCCAGGTGGTCTCCGTGATAATGAGCTGGTGCTCGTTCATATTGCCCACCGTCTGGTAGGTGTGTTCCACCTGGTCTATCTCTCCCAGGTAGCGGTTGGTATCCCAGTCGTAAACCTTGAGCACCTCTCCCAGTTTCCAGTCCTGTGCGGGGTGGTAATACAGCTCGCCGAACAGGTAGTGCGAGTCTGCCGCGTAAGACACCAGCACAGACCCGTCCATGCTGGCTCCGCGGGAAACGATCACGTTGGTGCAGGTATTTCCCTCCGCAGACGCCAGCAGTGTAAATGCGGCGGCGACGGAGGCTTTGAGGAGCAAATTTCTCATCGTTTTTGTGGTTTTTCGATTTATTGCGTAATTTTGTACTTCGGCATAACTCTGCAAATTTATGAAATTTTATCGTTTAATACATCTTACGTGCGCCGTATTCCTGTCAATTTTTGCGGCACAGGCCCAAAATCAGGCCACTACCCCGGAGCAGCGCGAAAAGCAGATGCTGGAATCCATAGACCGGGAAAAGACCCGGCTTCGGGACCTGCTGGACTTGGAATACTGGCAGGAGTTTTATGTAGATTCCATCCTCACCCACGATTACACGGCCCTTACGGAAGAGCTGGAAGGCATGCAGAAGGCCAAGGTGGAAAACACAGACCTTTACATCAGCGTGCAGGACAAGTGGATGCAGCAGATCGTAGACAGCTACAAGAAAATCTTCACGGAGGACCAGTGGAAAAAGTATATGAAATCCGGTGGAGAACGCGCCCAGAAAGACCGTGACAAAAGGAAAGGAAAGAAAAAATAACTATCTTTGCAAGCTAATTTACAGCCGATATGAAAGAAGCGATTGAAAAAATAATGGCCGAACTGCAAGACCTGAAGGCAACGTCGGCCAAAGAGGCGGAAGAAGCCCGGATCCGTTTCCTGGGAAAAAAGGGTGAAGTGACGGCCCTGATGGAGCAGTTCCGCTCCGTTGCGCCCGAACTCAAGCGGGAATACGGCCAGAAGCTCAACGAGCTCAAAAAGGCCGCCACCGCCCGGATCGAACAGTTGAAAGCCTCCGTGGAGGAAGCTGCCGTGGCCGCCCTTCCCAAGGAAGACCTCACCATGCCCGGAGACGCTTTCCCGCTGGGGTCCCGCCACCCTGTTTCCATTGTCCGCCAGCAGATTGTGGATATTTTCCGCAAATTCGGATACGATGTGGCGGAAGGCCCCGAGATCGAGGACGATTACCACGTGTTCGAGGCCCTCAATTTCCCGCCCAACCATCCCGCCCGCGAGATGCAGGACACGTTCTTTGTCAGCACCGGCCATCCCAATCCGCTGCTCCTGAGAACCCACACGTCTTCCGTCCAGGTGCGCACCATGGAAAAGCAGACGCTGCCCATCCGGGTGGTCTGCCCCGGCCGTGTGTTCCGCAACGAGGCCATATCGGCCCGTGCCCACTGCATTTTCCACCAGGTGGAAGGCCTGTATATTGACAAGGACGTCACGTTCGCAGACCTCAAGCAGGCTATCCTGCTCTTTGCCCGGGAAATGTTCGGCCCGGACACCCAAATCCGGATGCGTCCCTCGTACTTCCCCTTCACGGAGCCTTCGGCAGAGGTGGACGTCAGCTGCAACATCTGCAAGGGAAAGGGGTGCAACATCTGTAAAGGTACCGGCTGGCTGGAGATTATGGGCTGCGGCATGGTGGATCCCAATGTTCTGGAGGCCAGCGGCATCGATCCCAAACAGTACACCGGTTTCGCCTTCGGTATGGGCGTAGAGCGTATCGCCATGCTCAAGTGGCAGGTGAACGACCTCCGTCATTACTTCGAGAACGACATGCGTTTCCTCCAGGAATTCTCCACGGCTACGGAAGTGTAGCGCGGTCCTTGCCTGAAACATGAAAAAAACAGCCTTTGTCCTTTTGTGCCTGCTGGGCGGCCTGGTTTCCTTGAATGCCCAGCACGACAGCCGCGCCGACATCCTCTCCGACATAGAGCGTGCCGGCGGCGTGCATTATTTATACCCCACGGACCAGCCTCGGCCCACTGCGGCTCCCAAAGGGTATAAACCCTTTTACGTGAGCCATTTGGGAAGGCATGGCGCCCGCTATGCCCTGGGAAACACCGTTTACACGGACCTGTGGAACATCTGGTCCCGCGCGCACGAAAAGGCTTGGCTCACCCCGGAGGGAGAGGCCTTTTACCAGGCTTATGCCGCCCTGTACCCGGCTATCCGCCAGCGGGAGGGAAACCTTACCGCAAAGGGGCAGGAGCAGCTCCGCTACATTGCGCGCTCCCTGTACCGGAACTATCCCCGGCTGTTCAAAGGGGCCACGCATGCGTCGGCCGTATCGACAGGCTCTCACCGGGTAATCGTGAGCATGTACTCCCTGCTCAGCGAACTGGACCGGCTGGACAAGGATTTCACCTTCGATGCAGACTACGGCTATCCGTATCAGGGGTACTTGCTTCCGGAAATCATAGACAGGCCCACTCCGCTGCCCGACAGCGTAGTGCGGAAAGAGCAGGATTTCTACCGACGGATGGTTCCCCAGCAGCAGATGCTGTCCCGCTGGTTTACCCTCCCGGACAGCGTAGTGGCCAATCCCCAGCGTTTCCTGGGAGACCTCCACACTGTTGTCTCCACGCTGGATAATCTGGATACGGAGCCCGCGCCGGAATTGTACGCGGTGTTCACGCCGGAAGAGCGTTACGGCCTCTGGGCCTCCAACAACTACAACGGCTATGTGTGGATGGGGCCCTGTCCGGATGTGGAGAATGTGCGTCCCGCAGCCATGCAGGCCCTGTTGCAGGATATCATCGGCAAGGCACAGGAAGATATCGCTTCCGGCCAGGTGCAGCTCCGCCTGCGGTTCTCGCACGATTCCGCCCTGCTTCCCCTGCTGTCCCTGATGGATGTCAACGGCATGGGCACGCGGACCTCGGATCCTGAACGGGTGGGGGATTCCTGGCGCACCTTCGACGTTCCCATGGCCTGTAACCTGCAGCTGGTCTTTTTCCGCCGCGGCCGCACCACGTCCGATATCCTGGTACAGGTGCTGCTCAACGGCCGCGAGGCCACCTTGCCGCTTCCCATGGCCGCTCCGGGCAGTTTTTACCGCTGGACAGACTTCGTACTCCGTTATTCCCGTCCATGAAAGCCCGTCAGGTTGTCATATTTCTGTTCGGGGTGTTCGCCCTGCTGGGTGCGGGATGGCTGGCCTTTCCGGCAGACGGCGTAAAGGCCGGTCCGCTTACCCTTCGTTTCGCCTCGTACGAAGGCATGCTGCGGGACGCCCGGGAGAAAAAAGTGGACGTAGATTCGGTCCTTCTGGCCGTGCAGCAGCGTTTCCAGATGGAGTCGGACACGCTCAATTACTACAAATCCTTCTTCTTCGACAACCCGGACCGGATTTACCTTCCGCAGGACGACTACACCTTCTTCGACCCCCTTTTCCGGCAGCTGGAAACGGCTGATTCCCAAGACCGTCCCGTCCGTGTCACCCATTACGGGGATTCCCAGATAGAGATGGACCGCATCTCTTCGGAGCTCCGGCAGGCCCTGCAGGAACGCTTCGGCGGCCTGGGTACGGGCATGTTCCCGGCAATATCCAATGTGCCGTCGGCCAGTATCAGCAAGTCGGCCTCGGGCGGATTCGTGCATTATACCATGTACGGCGATTCCACTACGGTACGCGCCGGACACAATCGCTACGGCCTGATGGCCCAGGTGGTCCAGCTTTCCGGCGGGGGCACCCTCAGCCTGCGTGCCACGCGGCAGAAATCGGCCAAGGAAAACACCCGCACCTTCTCCAGCGTGTCGGTCCTGTACGGGCGCGCGTCGGCGGGCTTCTCCGTGAAAGCCGTGTCGGACACCCTTAAACCCACGCCCGTAGTGGAGAAGGCCGACGGCGGAACCACGCTGGTCACCTGGAAGTTCTCCCGCCCGGTGCAGAAGGCCACCCTGACTTTCCAGGGCAATGCGGAAATATACGGTGTCTCGGCCGACGGCGGAAACGGTGTGGCCGTGGACAATATCCCGCTCCGGGGCTGCTCCGGGACCATTTTCACCCGGATTTCCAAGCCTTTGATGGAGGAGAGCTTTGCGTTGGCTAATACCGGCCTCATCATCCTTCAGTTCGGCGGAAACTATATGCCGGTAGCCAGGTCCACCAAGGTCATTTCCCAGTACCAGGAGCAGATTGCCAAGCAGATCCAGTACTTCCGGGAAGTGGCTCCCCAGGCCCGGATCCTGTTTATCGGCCCGTCGGATATGGGCAAAAGCGTGAACGGGCGCATTGTCACCTGGCCGCGCCTGCCGGAGATGGTGGATTCGCTCAAGGCTACGGCGCTTCGTGGCGGCGCCGCCTATTGGGACCTTTACCGGATGATGGGCGGAGAAAACTCCATGGCCCAGTGGGTCAAGCATAAACCCGCCTACGCCGGACCGGATTATATCCACTTTACGCCGGCCGGAGCGGAAAAAGTCGGGGATGCCCTGTCCCGCTCCTTCCTCACTTATTATGATTTCTACCAGCTCCGGAAAACCCTTCCCCGGGAGCGGGTGCAAGCGGTAATGGGCCGATGAAAAAACTCTCGCTCATCCTCCTTCTCCTTGTTCCCGTACTCTGTTTCGGAGCCCGCAGGCTGCCTCGTTATCCTTTCATCCATGCAGACCGGAATGTGCTGCAGTTTCCGGGCGGGGATTCGGAGGATTTCCGTGGGTTCCTTCGCAAGCTGGACACCCTGGTGCTCAGCGGGAAAGGCGATGTACGGGTGCTCCATGTCGGGGGCTCCCATGTGCAGGCCGGTACCTGGACGGACCGGCTCAGGAGCAATTTCCTGGCCCTCCGTTACGGGATGGACGGCGGCAGGGGCCTGGTTTTTCCTTTTTCCGCCGCAGGCACCAATACCCCCGTCAGCTATCAGTCGTCCTATACCGGCAATTGGGAGAAGACCAATTGCCTGAAGCCGGACTGTGTGCTGGGGCTCACCGGGATGGCCATTACGGCGAACGATACGTCGGCCCGGGTTGCCGTAGACCTGCTGCCGCGGGAACTGCACCTGCACCAGCCGCGCTATACCTTTAACCGGGTGGATGTGCTGGGAGACGGGTCGATGGAACCTGTCCTGCTGCTGCAGGGGAAAGATACCCTCCGCGGGGTTACCGGCAAGGGGCTCACCCACTTCGACCTTCCTTATTACACCGACTGGGTGCAGGTGGCTTTTTCAGGTGCTCCGGGCCGATACACCCTCCGCGGGCTGTACCTGGACAAGCCGAATTCGGGGTTCACTATGGTAGAGGCCGGGGTCAACGGTGCCGCCACGGGCTCCTGGCTCCGCTGCGACGACTGGGAGACGGATCTGGGCCGCGTACGGCCGGACCTGGTGATCTTTTCGATCGGCATCAACGATATCCAGGGAGACTTTGACAAGGCCCGTTTCATGGCCAATTACCGGAAACTGGTTGCCAAGGTGCGGCGAGTGAATCCGCATTGCGCCATTCTGTTCACCGGCATCAACGACAGCTGGCGGCGGCGTTCCGTGAACCCTTATACGCAGGAGGCGGAATCGGCCTTCGAGGCCCTTGCAAAGGAGTACAAGGGCGTTTTCTGGGACATGTTCGGCATCATGGGCGGGACAGGTTCCATGTCTGCCTGGCAGGAGGCCGGGCTGGCGCAGAGTGACAAGGTTCATTTCACGGCCGACGGTTACCGGCTGCTGGGAGACCTCCTGTTCGAGGCCATCATGGATTGTTATTACGCCATGTGATGGAAGGGCTCTGGGGAATCATACGGGATTTTTTCGTGGCGCTGTTCTCCTTTGACCAGGCGCATCCGCTGCTGTTCACCCAGTTCTATTTCTGGGCGTTTTTCGCCCTGGTGTTTGCCGTGTTCTCGCTTTTCCACAGCAAGGTTCTGCTGCGGAACGGCTTCCTGTTCGCCGTATCGCTGTTTTTCTACTACAAAACCAGCGGAATCTTCCTGACCCTGCTGGTCTTTGTGATTGTCTATAATTACTTCGCCGCCAAGGGGTTGTATCGGCTGAAAAAAGAAGGCTGGCGGCAGGCGCTGACGGTCCTGAGCGTGGTGGTGGACCTGGGTATTCTGGCCTATTTCAAGTATGCCTACTTCCTGGCGGATTTCGTGAACAACCTTTTCGGGCTGTCCATAGAGGTGCACGATGTGCTGGGAGAACTGCTCAATTCCCTTACGGGGGCCAGCCTGTTCCGGGTAGATACCATCATCCTTCCGGTGGGCATCTCCTTCTTCACTTTCCAGGCGGTGAGCTATATCGTGGACGTGAAGCGCAGGCGGATCGCTCCGGTGCAGAATTTCCTGGACTTCGGCTTTTACCTGAGTTTCTTCCCGCAGCTGGTGGCCGGGCCCATCGTGCGGGCGTCGGAGTTTATCCCGCAGCTGCACAAGCCCTATAACTTGAGCCGCCGCTGGTTCGGAATCGCCATTTTCTGGATCATGAACGGGCTCCTGAAAAAGCTTATCCTGGCGGACTACATGGCGGTGAACTTCTGTGACCGGGTGTTCGAGAATCCCCTCATGTACAGCGGCTTCGAGAATCTGTCGGCCTTGTTCTGCTATTCCCTGCAAGTATATGCGGACTTCTCCGGCTATACGGATATCGCCACGGGTGTGGCCATGCTCATGGGGTTCTACCTGCCCAAGAACTTTGACTCTCCCTACAAAGCGGTGAACACCCAGCAGTTCTGGCGCCGTTGGCACATGACGCTGTCGCGCTGGCTCAAGGATTATCTGTACATTCCGCTGGGCGGCAACCGGAATGCCACGGCGGGCACGTTCATCATCATCGCGGCGGTGGCGGTGTTCGGCAGTTTCCTCAGCGGCAGCTGGTGGGTGGCTTTCGGCGTCGCCTTGCTGGCGGCGGGAATCGGCCTTTGGGCCTGGCTGCGGCCGGACAAACGGAAACTCATCACCACCAACATCAATTCCATGAACACCATGCTGCTGGGCGGCCTGTGGCACGGGGCCAGCTGGAATTTCATGATCTGGGGCGGGCTCAATGGAATCGGCATGGTCATCTATAAGATTTGGACTAAGCAGAGTATGCTGGTGAAGCTGCTGATTATCAGCTCTTTCATGTCTCTGAGCGCCCTGCTGGTGCACTTGACGCACGCGCCGGTCTGGAACATGTTCACGGTGTGGCTGCTCATTATCTGGGCCGGTACTTTTGTGAAGTACTGCTACCGCTGGGCCGTCCTGGGCAAGGATGCGGTTGTCAAGGCGCCGGCCCTAACGGCCAAGGGAGCGGTCATTCCGGCTCAGCTTCCATCGGCCCGCGCCCGCTGGATTTCCCGTGCGTGGGATATTTTCCAGACCTTTGTTTTCATCACCTTCACCCGGCTGTTCTTCCGCAGCGGCTCCAACTTGGATCCCGCCCTGGCCAACGAGCAGGCCTGGAATACGGCCAAGAACATGGTGAACCAGATTGGCGGCGCCTGGGACCTGTCGCTGGTGCCCGCCATGGCCTGGGAACACCGCGCGGTACTGATTATCTTTGTGTTAGGCATGATCATCCACTGGCTGCCGGAGCGCTTCAAACGCCGTTACCGGATTATATTCGCCCGGCTGCCCCTGTTTGTCATGGCCCTGGTCGTTGTGGCAATCATTTTCTTCTTCTACCAGTTCATCACGGCAGACCTCCAGAGCTTCATCTACTTCCAGTTCTAGGCTCTGACCCCGGTTAAACATATATTTGGTTAAAAACTGATCATTATGAAGAGATTCTGCATCCTGACCGTGCTGCTGATCTGTGCGGTGGCGGCATCGGCCCAACCTAAGAAGGTTTCCATTCTGGGAGATTCGTATTCCACCTATCAGGGTTATAATCCGGAAGGCTACAATCCTTTCTACCCGGATGCGCACAATGACGTTACACGTGTAGACCAAACTTGGTGGGACTTGTATATCAAGACCATGGGCTATCAGCTGGAGAAGAACAACTCCTGGGGCGGCACCACCATCTGCGGTACCGGATATTTCAAGCGGGATGTATCGGCCTCCAATTTCATCAGTCGCGTGGAGATGCTGGGAGATCCGGACATCATTTTCCTGTTCGGGGGCACCAACGACGCTTGGGCGCGCTCTCCGATAGGCGAGTACCAGTATGCCGATTGGACCAAGGAGGACTGTATGAGCTTCCGTCCGGCCCTGGCCTGCCTGCTGGACAAGCTGCAGAAGACCTATCCCAAGGCCACGATTTACTCCCTCCTGAACTCTGAGCTGAGCGAGGAGGTGAACGAATCTATGAGGGAAGTATGCAAGCACTATGGCGTCCAGCTCATTGAGCTGCAGGATATCGAGAAGCAGAATGGGCACCCGTCCGTAAAGGGGATGAAAAGCATCTGCCAGCAGATTATTGCGGCGACAGGATACCCCCAGCCGGATCTGACTTTTGAGCTGTGGCCCGACGGCGCCCCCAGCGACAACGGCCTCCGGGGAGAGGAAAAGGATTATGGCAACCACGTTTCCAACGTGACCAAGCCCACCCTGTCCGTCTTCCTGCCGGAAAAGCCCAGCGGACTGGCCCTGCTGGTGTGCCCGGGCGGCGGCTACGTAGATGTCTGGGACAAGACGGAAGGCTATTACAATGCCCGGTGGTACACGGATCAGGGCATTGTGTATGCGGTGCTGAAGTATCGGCTTCCGAACGGACACTGCGAGGTGCCGATGGAAGACGTGCATCAGGCCATGCGCCTGCTGAAAACCCATGCCGATGAATACGGCTTCACCAAGCTGGGCATTGCCGGCTGTTCGGCCGGTGGTCACCTGGCCGCCACGGCCGCCACGCATTTTACCAAGCCCGAAGAGCGTCCGGATTTCCAGATTCTCTTTTACCCGGTGATTTCCATGGATCCGGCCATAACGCATGGTGGATCGGCCTTTTACTTGCTGGGCAGGAACCCTTCCCAGGAGCAGCTGGACAAGTATTCCAACGAGAAACAGGTAAGCGCCGACACGCCCCCGGCCTTCATCATGGCCAATTCCGACGACGGCCTGGTGCCCTGCGAGAACAGCATCCGCTATTACGAGGCCTTGCGTGCCAATAAAGTCCCGGCCGCCCTTCACATTTACCCCACGGGCGGTCACGGCTGGGCCGACCATGTAAATTTCGCTTACCGGGAGGCCTGGATGCACGACCTGCAAATCTGGCTGGCCGGCCTTCAGCACTAATCTAATTGACATACAGTTGTTTCCATGTTTATTGGTGCACAAAAAAATGCACCAATAAACATGGAAGTGGGTCGGAATCAGTAGGTTAGGTGCTGCAGCGGCTAGGCAAGCAAGTTGGTGAGGGCGACGAAGTCCTCTACGGAGAGCTGTTCCGGGCGCTGCGAAAAGACTGGCAGGGCAAGAAAATCGGCCAGTTCCTCATCTGACCAGCCGCAGCGGCTGGCCTTGGCTTTGGCCAGGGGTTTGAGGGGGTTGCGCATCATTTTCCGGCGTTGCCCGAAGGCGGTTTTCACCACGGTTTTGAAAAGGGTCTCGTCGCAGCCCAGAGAGGTGCGTGCGTTCCGCGTGAGCCGAATGACGGCGCTCTCCACTTTCGGCGGCGGGGCAAAGCAGCCGGAACCTACCGTGAACAAGTACTCGATGTCGTACCAGGCCTGCAGCAGCACGGAAAGGATGCCATAGGTTTTGCTGCCGGGCTTTTCCGCGATGCGCTCGGCCACTTCCTTCTGCACCATGCCCACTACCTGGGGGATACGGTCCTTGTAATCAAGTACTTTGAAGAAAATCTGCGAGGAAATATTGTAGGGGAAGTTGCCGATAATGGCAAACTGCTCCGGGAAGATTTTTTCCAGTTTCAGCTGCAGGAAGTCCCCTTCCATCAGCCGCCCCTGCATGCCCGGGAAGTGCGTCAGCAGGTAATCCACACTTTCCGAGTCAATCTCGATGAGCCGAAGGTCTATGTCTTTCCGCTCCAGCAGATACTGGGAAAGGACCCCCATGCCGGGGCCCACTTCCAAAGCGGGCATGCCGCCGTGCAGGGCATCCACGATGGCGCGGGCTACTTTCTGGTCTGTGAGGAAATGCTGCCCGAGGGCTTTTTTTGCGCGTACTTCTGTCATAACACGCAAAGATACGTTTTTTATGCCAAAAGAAAGCGATTATTCCGAAATACGGGCCATCCAGTCGGCCGGCGTTTCTCCGGTGACCAGTTTGAAATTCCGGTAGAAAGCGCTCTCGGAAGCAAATCCGGCGGCGTCGGCAATGTCGGAAAGTTTCTGCCTGGAATCTTCCCGCATCAGCTGCTGGGCAAAGCGGATGCGGTATCCGTTCACATAGTCGTAGAACGAGCAGCCGGCACCGGCGTTGATACAGGAGGAAATATATTTGGTGTTGGATCCCAGGGTGGTGGCCAGGTCGGCGATGGAAAGGCCTTTTTTCTTGTACAAGCCTTCTTCCATCAGGGCCGACACTTTCTGGAACAGCTCCTGATCCCGCTGGTTTTTAGCCCCCTGCTGGTCTGGTTCGGAATGGTCGGGAGCATCTTTCTTCCTGCGCCGGGCGATCCACCAGCTCAGTGCCATAAGGACGAATGCTGTCAAGATTCCCGTAATTAAGCCGGCCGTACGTGTAGGGGAACTGCCGGTGGAAATGCCGATAGGATCAAAGAGATAGACCGTGGCATACGGAGTATAGTTAGACCTGTCGATACCGCCGGCAAGGGCTATCTGCCCGTCTGGAAGCATGGTACACGCCCCGTATCGGGGCAAGCCTTCCAGCGGGTCTGTATAATACAGCTTCAGCGTGGCTTTCCCCCCTTCCAGGGCTGGTTTGTAGCCAATCTGCAGCAGGTAGGCCCGCTTGGACGCATCCGTTCCCAGAGACCAGGCATAGCCGCCATACTCCATCAGCGTGCTATAAAAAATACGGCCGCCCAAACCGTCAATGGGAATGTCTGTCTCCAGTTCCAGGAGAGAGAAAGTATCCCCATGCACCCGCAGGACGCCTTCAGCCTCAAGACTGTCATTGACGGCCAGCAGGAGATAGTCATAATCACCCTGACGGGGCTGCCCTATCTCGCAAATGTGCTGGACCATGTCCCCATCCGAGTTCATAACATAGTATTGTGTCAGCAGTGGTTCCTGAAATGGGTCTCCCTGATACCGGTCCACCCATCCTTTTCCCCGGGAACCCCGGTAGTCTATCGTACTGAAGATAAGGGCGTTGTCGGGAGCGGTAGGCAGTATCCAGGGATAACTTCGGTTTTCTGCCAATTCTTTGGCCGGGACGAAGCCTTTGTCTGCGCTAAAAACTTCCAGGGCATCGTCGGCATACCAGTTTCCAGCCACCAGGATAGCCCCGTTTTCCAGTTCCACGGCGCGGGATGCTGCCCGTTTGCGGTCCAGGATGGGGAGAGGCTCAAAGGAATGGCTGTCGGGCCGATACCGTTCTACGGAGAAACTCTGCCCTACGCCGAATGGCTCCGGCAGGCCGCCGCCCAGCAGCACGGTCCCGTCTTTTTGGAGGAGGCAAAAACCGTCGTCATGGGTATAGATGGAGGGGAGGGCTTTCCAAGTGCCATCCTTGAAATATTCCGCCGTGGGGGTGGGAATGAACCCGGTAGTATGGCCGCCGAAGACCGTAAGTTCCCCGTTCAAGTACAGCAGTGCGTGACCGCACCGGGGAATGTTCAGGTCTGGCAGCCGCTTGGCGTTCATCTTCTCCAGCGGAACCTTGAGGGTCCCGTGGCCGGTCTGCGCGTGCACTCCGGTAGCCCCAAGCAGGATGATAAGCAGTATGGTCGTCAGTTTCTTCATTTGGCACAAAGATACCCAATTCCGCCAAGATATTAAAACCGTGTCTCCTGATTCCTGAATTGAAATACTTATTTTCCGATTATGAGAGAGATGTTTCCGAAGGAAGGGATATCTTTGTAACATGTTGATTAAAACCACAGCTATGAAACGGTTCCTTCTTATTGCCATGCCCCTTCTCCTGCTTGCCTCGGCTTGCCGTGAAAAGGAGAATCCCGACCAGAAGAAATACAGTCTGAGCGTGTCACCCACCATGGTATCCCTGCCCTCGGAAGGCGGGAGCGCTGCCGTGGAGGTAACCACTGACGCTCCATCTCTTAAGGTGGAGATTTCCGACAAATGGATACAGACCTCCACTTCCGGCAACGTCCTTACCGTCAGGGCCGACGCCAATACTGATAAGGACAGCCGAACTGGAACGGTGCGGCTGCTCGCCGGAGAGGCCAGCGCCGAGATCACAGTCCTGCAGAGCGGCGCCAGCAAGAACCGTCCGGCCGACGATCCGTATCCCCAGGCCGACTACAGCCTGGACGAGGAGTCTATCTTCGTGAAATCGGACTACTCCAACGCGATTACCAGCGCCGATCCCGCCACCAACACCTTTACGGTGCCGGCCTCGTCTGTGGGGAGCCAGAAGCCGGAAGCTGGCCAGAAGCTCATCATGAACACGCCCACGGACTTGTTCCCGGGCGGTTTGCTGGCCAAGGTGGTGTCCGTGAGCGAGTCTGGCGGCAATTACCAGGTCAAGTACGAGAACATCAAGTTGGAAGAGGCTTTCTCGGACTTGAATATAGCAGATGCGGCCATCGACCTGGGCAGTTATGTAAAGGAAATCCGTGATGCCAACGGCAATAAAGTGAACTTTGCTGCCACCAAGGCAAGTTCCAAGGAAACCTATACGCTGGAGCTCCCGGCTGCCAGTTGGCCCCTGAATTTCGCCGGCCTGGAGATTGCGCCTATCTTGAAGATGGACCTCACCCTGTTCTTCCAGGCAATCGTGGCCAATTATAAACTTTATTCCCTCAATTTTGACACAAAGATAGACCTGAATGTGGGAGCTACCATCGCCTGCGGGTATGAAGGAAAAGCTATAGACGAAAGGATTCCCATGTACGAGATTATCTGCGGCGCCATTCCGGTGGGTCCCATCCTCATTACCCCCACCATCGGCATCGACGCTTTGCTGGAAGTGTCCGGAAAGGTGAGTGTAGAGGCGACGACTACCTATTCCGCCTCCCGGCGGTACGGCATCCATTACGACGCCAATAGCGGCTGGGGCAAGAACGACTACACAGAGGCGAACAAGAACGGTTCCTTCACGCTGGAAAACGTGTCGCCCAAGGTAGAAGGAACTTTCGCCTATGGGTATTCCATCGGCCCTGCCATCGCCATCTATGTAGAGGCCGTCACTGCCGGCATCGGCTATGACAGCAAGACCAAACACACCCTTAGCGGAGCCTACGATCTGCTGAACGGGAATCTGGACGATTATATGAACTGGAACGTAGTCCAGCACTTGCAGAATGCCGAATATGCCGTGACGGATGCGGACGCCGTCTCTTTCTCGGTGACGGTCCTCACACGGGAGGTCCTTGAAGCCAGCACGCCGGATATTACCTGCACGGAGGAAAAGTGGAAGCTCTTGCCCAAACTGGGCGCCTTCCCGGAATTCGAGCGGGTGGAAGACGGGCTTAACCTTACCGTCTGGGTGAAGAACCGGAACCTGCTGGACGGCCAGCTGACGGCCTATGTTGCGGAGAATGCCAAAGATCTGGTGCACCGGCAAAAGATGGTTTTCCCGGACAGCCGGAATCAGATTCAGTCGCTGAACGCGGAGGATGCACCGGATTCCGTGGCCCTCAAGGGCTTTGTCCATCTGGACGAGGAAGATCCGGACCTGAACTATGCCGAATTCATCTACGAAGTAACGGGCGTGGGTCGGTTCAACCTGGGCAGTTTTATGCAGGAGTTCAATGACGAACAAAGCCGGGCTGCCCTGATGGCCATCCTGAAAGACCTGTACCAGAGCAAGGGGGACGGCGCCTGGACGGACTGCAACTGGTTTGAAAAGGACGTTTCCGTGTACGCGCTCAAGCACGTCCGGGTTTCCCGCCGGGGAGACCAGTTCTACTTCAAGATCAATATCCCGGCCGAGTGGAAGCTGGGTGCCGCCGTCCAGGTGGGCGACCATTCCAAGAACTGTTCCAAGTTCGGCGGCTGGGAAATCATCTTCGAAGATGGCTGTACGGAAAAGATGAACAAGCTGGCCATCCTGGATTCCCATTTCCAGGGGTATTATATCAGTATCCCGTACAATTTCATTACCGACCTCACCATCAACAGTCCCATCTGGTTGCGTCTGACGGATCTGGCCTCCGGCTCTCCTCGTTTCGACCGGCTGGACCTGAGCTATACGCCCATCGAGGAGTTCGAGTGCAGGTACAGCGGTATTTCCGTAAAGAATCAGCTGATTCTGAAGGAGTGCAAGAACCTCAAGAAACTCACGTTCGATTCCTGGCCTCAGCAGTCGTTCGACGTAACGGGCTGTTCGGCCCTGGAGGAGGTCCATTTCGGCGTAGGAATCCTTGAAAACGGGTATCTCAGCGGCAATGGAAGCGGCACGGAAGGGGCCAAGCTCTTCCTGGAAAACACTACCCTGGGAACGCTCAGCGTGCCCAATAACTACAAGGAGATCTGGGTTACCGACGGTGCCACCTTTGACAAAGTTGAGATTGTCGGCAACAAGGCGGTGGAATACATCAGCCTGCGGGGAGCCAAGGGTAATTCCGTAGAGGTGAGCAATTGCGCCAACCTGTCCACCCTTTCTTGCCCGGATACCGACATCTCGTCCTTCAAGGTGGAGAACCTGCCGGGCATCGTCCATCTCAATGTGGAGGACAATGAGAAACTGCTCAGCCTGGTGCCCGAGGTCTTCGACGAAATCCCGGAGCGCGGCGGGAGCGTAGAGTACGATATCCGCTACAGCTACACGGACCTGGGCGGCACCATCGAGTACGAAGACAACGGCTACGGCTTCTGGTACGAGGGCGAGCCGGAATGCGGGTATCACGGCAAGGAACCGCCGAAGGAAGATGAGGAAGGGTATGTTACCTATCCTGGAGATACCCCTGCCCGAGCCGCCTTCCGCAAGGTTATCCAAGATATCTACAGGTGCCGTAAAGGTGAATGGGAGGGATGCGACTGGTTGGAAGCCAAACCGTTAAGCAGCCTGATGAACATCTCTGCTCCAGAGAATGCGTCCAATAATGAAACATACTCAGTCGTCATCCCCGAGGAATGGCAGCTCGGGCCGGATGTGATTGTCAAGAAACACAATAAACTGCCGACAGCACAGTATGGCGGAGAGGATGGCCATTACGAAGATTGGCAGATATTTATCAAAGGAGAGAGATACTATAATACTTTCAGCATCTCCGACCCTCGCTGCTACCTGATTCAGGTTCCCGGTGAAGCCAAGACCTTTGCCGTCCACAGCGACAGTTTCTTCTTCAATCCCAGAGGCGATGAACCCTGGAAGTATCGGTCACACGTGATTCCGTCCAAGATCCATACGCTGGATCTTCGCGGCAGCGGCGGTTATGATTTTGACTACTCGGTGGATTATGAGCATACGCCCAAGGTGTTCAAGCTGCGTCGTTATGACGGGAAGAATCTGAATCAGGCCCTTATGTTGTCTGTTCAGTATTCGGATCCCAATCCTAAGCCGATGCCGGAAATCACTATCGGTGCCAATGATGACGGTTATGGGGGAGCAAGGATCAAGCTTTCCAATATGATATTACCATATGGAGACCTCCCCATCAAGGTTGAGCAGATGAATACACTGGAGATATTTAACTGTGTCGGCGATATGATTTATATGCCGGAGAATTTCAAATACTTGGAAGTTGTATCCGAGATCAAAGAAATAAAGGTCCTTGACAATAAAACCATTAAAGAAATTCATGCACGTGTTCAGGAAGCTGTCATGGTGTCCTCCTGCCCGTCTTTGACAGAAGCCAGTTTTTACACGGCGCCCATTACCCGTTTCGATATGGACGGAGTCCCCAATCTGACTTATCTCAATTTGGAAGGCTGTACCAATTTATCAAAGGAGGTACCTGCATTGTTTGACCAAGAAGGCTTGACCGTAAAGTACGAAGAACGTTACAAATATACCTACGGCGACGGGCCGTACACTATCGAAGAAACGGGAACTAAGTTCAACTACACGGACAAGGGTTATGGCTTCTGGTATAAAGGCGAACCCAACCGCGGATACCATAAAGAGCTCAGGTAGTTTATATAGAAAAGTTAAGTCATATGAAGCTAAACGTTTGGAATTCAGGTGCTGCCTTATTGATTGCGATGACGGTTACAGTGGCATGCAATAAACCGGACCAGCCATTCTTGCCCGAAGTTGAAGTTCCTGAAGGGGACTGGCAGTCAGTGGGAACAGGTGCCGGAACCATTGAAATGGATGGCGTTTCCATCGAGTATCCTGCCGGAACTTTTTCGAGCGGGGATAGGGTTGCCGTTACCCCGGTTTCGTCCGGAAAAGTAGGCGGAGACAGCGAGGCATCGTCTTTTTATCAGGTAGTTTTGCCCTCCAGTGGTACCAAGCAGGCAATGTCTTTTGTCGTTTCCTGTGACGGTGCGAATGAGGGGATGCAGATGGTTGCACAAAATGCAGGATGGAATCGGCATACCGGCAATCTGTCTCCCATCCTCTCTCCCCTTATGGCGCAGTATTCTACCGATGAAGGATACTTTAAAACAACCATTCCTCCCATTGAAGCCAATCCGGATCAGTCTCCTTTTTTTACCATCGGCGTCCTGAACGGCGTACCGGTAGAGGATACCAAGGCAAGCAGCAGCTATGCAGTAACGTGGGCTATGAGTACTTTCCCATTAGGAAAATGGATGATTTACTCCAAGAAATTCAGTGTAATCAATGCCTATCTGGATGAGTATATTCCTGAGGCGCATGCCAAACTTAAGGAACTGGGCTTCCAGTTCCCCTCCAATACAATAGTCTACAAGGTAGAATATTTTACAGAGAACAAAGAGGACTGGGGTTTTTTTGATAGTTCCTGCATTACCAAAAGCTGGGGCTACGTACGTCTGAACGTGGAAAGACTGTACGAACTGGCTACGGCAAGCGATCCCACAGCCTTGCAGAAGTGCCAGAACGATATCCGACAGACCCTTGTTCATGAGACTTTCCATGCCGTGGGTGATATGGTCTACGACCCGCGAAGTGCTTATACAATTGCCAACGAAGGTAGTAAGGGAGATGAGTGGGCTATGCTCAGTGAAGCGGTAGGCTGCTGGTCGGAAAAAGTGACGGGCACCAAGTTGGTCAGCGAAAATACGCCCCATTTTGTGGACGGATTCCTGCAGGGATTCTTTCCCGCTTCCAAAGACCAACTTTTATACCGGCACAACGGATATGGCATGGGATTCCTGATAGACCATATATCCAATCACGTGGGCAACGACAAGATTGTGAATCTCTACAAGGCACAAAAAAACGGGGAGGTTAAAACCATAATTGACGGACTTAATCTGCTGGTAAAGGATTCAGACATCAGCAATATCTTGAATGATGAATATGACTATGCCGATTTTCTGAGGAATATCCTTACCGGAAAGCAGGATTCCCGGACAGATATGGCAAGCCTGGATTCCGCCCCTGTCAGGGAGGAGTTCAACGGCTCCGAGAACAAACGTTTCCAGACCACCGTCCGCCCCTTCGGGTGCGCCGTACAGACAATCACCCTTCCGAAAGACAAGATTAAGGGGATGGCCGATAAAGTCCTGCGAATCCGCCAGGAGGGGAGTCAAGTCGTGTCTTATGTGTACCTGCGGCGAGAGCAGGGCCAGTTCGAACTGTTGGGAGCGATTACTGAAGGGCTTTTTGCCGATGTGCCCATGAGTTCTTTTAAATCGGGAGTAAATGGTTATGTCTATGTGGCATCTTTCCGTCGGCCCGAACAAATTGGCGGTAAGGAGGAAGATGTCCCTTCCGAACTGTTTGTAACACTGGTGGAGCAGGAACTTCCTACTGTTACGGGGATTGAATTGGATTTTGACTTTGAAGACAATTTTATCCGTTATCCCATCACGTGGTACATCTTGGATGGGAAAAAGATTAGTGTAGCCAAGGAAGGGAATGGGATTCGTATTAAGAGTCGGGGTGACAGTGATGGAGGAAATTCTATCTCCATATTGCTGGACAGTTTTGTCCCCAATAAGACAGGGACTCAGGAGATGGGGTCCATCAGCAATGTCGTATTCGATTTCAAGAGTGAAAAGTACAACGAAACCATGCACTGGGAAATCGATTCCAGTGTCAGTCCCCGTCCCTTAGGCGACTTGTATATTCCTTTCTGGTCATACTGGAGGTACGACGCCGGTCAGTTTAAACTGGAAAATGTATCGGCAACGTCTAACGGAAACCCCATTACGCTCTCTGTTGGCAATCACGGTTATGTGGAAGTAATCATACAATATAATTACGGTAACTAGCAGCCCGTATTATAAGAGTCCGGAGTATCTTCCATTCAGGTGGAGGCTAACTGCTTGTAATTGAGTGTTTTGATGGTTGTTCCTGTGTGCCTGGCGACGCACAGGAACAACCATTAAAGCGCTGAAAGACAGATAGCTGAGCTCCACTCAGTCCTTGTAAAGACCCTCGCGGGAGAGCAGGTGGTTCAGGTTCGCGAGGCCGTAGGCCGTGACGGCCTGGACCACGGCCGAATGCTCCATATAGGCGGGGATGAGCTTGTCATAAAGGTCGTCCTCCGTGTGCCAGATGTCCCGGTAGATGAAATCGTAGCCGAACACATCGCTCTCGCGGAAGGAGATGGCCGGAATGCCGTTCATGGCAAAATAGGCATGGTCCGAGCCGCCGGCGCGCGTGGGACGCGGCTGCGCTTCTCCCTCCCGCTTGTTCACGGTGAAGGGAATCTCCGGATTGTAGTCCTTGAGCGGCTCGCAGGCCTTCACGAAGTCGTCGTACATGGCCGGCGGAACCGTGATGGAAGTGGCCGCCAGGGGGCCTCCGTCGCGGTTGAAGTAATTGGAAATCTTGTTCCAGGGAATGGTCTTCTGCTCTACGAAGTACTTGGAGCCCAGCAGGCCGTACTCTTCTCCGGTCCATATGCAGAACAGGATGGAGCGTTTGGGTTTGGCCCCGGCGGCAGCCAGCAGGCGCGCGGCTTCCATAGTCACGCATACACCTTGTCCGTCGTCCGTGGAGCCTGTGGCGATATCGTAGGCGTCCAAGTGACTTCCCATCATCACGTATTCGTCCGGGTACTGCGTGCCCTTGATCTTGGCCAGGATGTTGTGGTACTTCATGGGGCCCGGGAAGAAATGGTTGCGGATGTCAAATTCCAGCTGGAAGTCCTGCCGGTCGATCACCTTCTGCTTGATAATCGCGTATTGGTGCTCGTCCAGGATGATATCGCAGGCAGTGGGCAGGGTGTCCATGGTCAGGTCAAAGCACATGGCACGGTTGTAGAGCACCTGCATGGGCATCTTGGCAGGGCGGATAAACCCGGCCACGCCGGCGTCCACCATCTGCCGATACATCAGGACAGACCCTTCTTCGCCTGCGGCCAGCTGCGCGGCGCGGGTGGAGTCGGCCTTGGGGCTGGCGTCGATGGCGAGCCCGTTCGTGGGGCCGGTTTCGATGAGCACCCAGGAGCCCTTGAGCGCCCCTTTGATGCGGTCGAACTCCCGCTGGTTCTTGGGCTCCAGGTACACCCGGCCTTTCTGCGGACCGCAGGTGCCGGCGGTATAGGCGGGCGTGCCGAAGTGCAGCGTGAAGCCGTCTTCGGAGAGCATCCGGCCGCTCCAAGGCCCCCTGTCAAACCCTATGCCGATAGTAACGGCTTCCTGTACGGTTACTTCCAACCCCCAGGAGCGGAACTGCTCCACAACCCAGTCTTCGGCATGGTTGAGCATGTGCGAGCCCACGATGCGTCCGCCGATGTTGCGGGCGATGTACTGGGCGTGCTGCATGGTCCGGTTGTCGGACCGGCCAAGCTCCAGCACGGTCCTGGTCACTTTGTCCTGTGCGGCGAGAGTCACGGCCACTAACAGGGCCATCAGGGAGAAGAAGGTCTTTTTCATAAGCGGAATTGTTATCGTTCTGCCAAATATAGGAAGGATTCCTCCGCTTTCCAAAAAGAATTGCTACCTTTGCGCCCTGATTTATGTGGTGGTCACTCGCATTTTTGTCGGCCGTACTCTTAGGCTTCTACGATTCCTTCAAGAAAGCTTCTTTGAAGGAGAATGCAGTCATTCCCGTCCTGTTCCTGAATACGGTGTTCAGTACGCTCATCCTGCTGCCGCTCATTATCCGGACCGGCTGGGGCGGCTGGGAGGTGCAGAAATACATCCTTCTCAAGAGCTGCATCGTGCTCAGCTCCTGGATCACAGGCTATTATGCGATGAAACACCTGCCGCTTACCATTGTGGGGCCGATCAACGCCACCCGGCCCGTGATGGTGCTCCTGGGCGCCATGCTGATATTTGGGGAACGCCTGAACCTGTACCAATGGGTAGGTGTTGTGCTGGCAGCCGTGTCTTTCTTCCTGCTCAGCCGCAGCGGCCGGAAGGAAGGGATTGATTTCAAGCACAATCGCTGGATAGCGCTGCTGGTTCTGGCAGCATTCCTGGGCGCCGTAAGCGGCCTGTACGACCGCTATCTGATGGCTCCGGCCGATAGTGGCGGTGCCGGCCTGGACCGCCTTCAGGTGCTCTCCTGGTACAACATGTATCAAGCCTTCATGATGGCCGGCATGCTTTTGTTGCTGTGGTATCCCCGCAGGCAAAAAACCACCCCTTTCCGCTGGAGCTGGACCATTCCCTGCATCAGCCTGTTCCTGTGCGGAGCCGACTTCCTGTACATGTGGGCCCTCACGGACGAGGCCGCCCTCATTTCCGTGGTCTCCATGATCCGCCGGGGCTCGGTGGTGGTCAGTTTCCTCTTCGGCGCGCTGGCTTTCAAGGAGAAGAACCTCAAAGCCAAGGCCCTGGACCTGTCCCTGGTGCTCCTGGGCATGGTGTTCCTGTATCTGGGATCCCGTTAGGTCGACCTGCTTCGGCCGCGTGGTTACAAGTGTTTCATTTTAAGACAGTTACGTGTTTTCCTTTCTCCTTTTTGACCGGAAGGTTTTTGCGTAATCGGTTCATTCCCAATAGGTTGCTTTCACGGCGGATAGCTTGCACATTCCAAATCAAAGCCGTACCTTTGCCCCGTGAAAAGGAATATAGCAAAATATCTTCTGATACTGGTAGCCGTGCTTTTGTGCAGAGATGGGCTTGTATCTGCGCAAACGCTTGATAAGGAGCATCTTAGCATAGGCGCCCGGGGCCGATGGAACCACGCGATGGACGCTCATGGCCTGTACGAAAACCTGCTCTCCAGCTACGACTATTGGACGGCGGGGGCGACAGTCGGCCTTCAGACACGCCCGGAAGACGGCGACTGGTTTGCCCGGGCGTTCAACTACCCCTCCTTCGGCCTGGGGCTGGACTATGCCCGGATGGGCAGCTTGCAGTTCAAGGGAAACTCCCGCCTGGGAGACCTGGCCGACTTGTACGGCTGGGCGCATTTCGACCTTCTCAGGACCCGCCGGTTCCGCGTGGGACCTACCCTGAAACTGGGACTCACCTGGTCGCCGGAGGCGTTTGACGCGGTATCCAATCCGGAAAATAAATTCTTCGGCGCCCACCTGTTCGCCCTCATGGCGGCTGGGCTCCGGGCCGAATGGCTGCTGGCCCCGCAGTGGACGGCAGAGCTTTCGGTGGACGGTATCCATCATTCCAACGGCATGACCAAAGCTCCCAACTGGGGGATCAACGAACTGGCCCTTGGGCTGGGTGTCCGTTATTACTTGGCTCCCACCACTTTCCATGTGGGCCCGCGGTCGGCTGCCCCTGCCCCCGAATACCGGAAAGGCCTGCACTGGAATGTGTTCGCCGCTGCCGGCGTGCATAGCTGCCCGGTAGAGCTGGATGCCCAACTTGCGAACGGGCAGACTTCCGGCCTGGCCCCGGCCCGTCCCCGCGCCGTCGTGGGTGCGGAAATGCTGTGGCGCTACAGCCCGGTCTTTGCCACGGGCGTTTTGCTGGATGCCGGCTATACAGAAAACCGCTACCGTGAAACGGACCTGATGCTGGAAGGCCGGGAAGACCCTCGCGGGTACTCTCCCTGGCATGTGGGTATCGGCCTAACGCAGGAGGTGTGGTACAGGCAGGTCTCCATCCACCTGGCAGTAGGGCTTTATGCCTTCCACAAAACCGGACTTACGGAGGATATCGGCCGAAGTTTCCAGAAACTGGGCATCCGCTATCACTTCCGGAAGGGGCTTTTCCTGGGCCTGGACATGCGTGCACACATGCTGGACCGTTCTTACGCGCTGGAATGGGCTATAGGCTATTCTTTGTGATACTCCCTTTTTTTTGCTATTTTTGTAGCTTGTTACAAAGCAATAGACAAAAACAGCATAAACTATGTACAGAACACACACATGCGGTGAACTCCGCATTCAGAACAAAGGACAGCAGGTGACCCTTGCCGGGTGGGTACAGAAAGCCCGTAAACTGGGCGGAATGACCTTTATCGACCTCCGTGACCGTTACGGCATCACCCAGCTGGTGGTAGAGGCCGACGCCCCCGCTTCCCTGGTGGAAACCGCCACCTCCCTGGGCCGGGAATTCGTGATCCAGGTCAAGGGTGAAGTCGTTGAGCGTCAGGCGAAAAACGCCAAGATGCCCACCGGCGACATCGAGATCAAAGTATCGGCAATCAACATCCTGAACAAGAGCGTGACCCCGCCCTTCACCATCGAGGAAGAGAGTGACGGCGGCGAGGACCTCCGCGCCAAATACCGCTACCTGGACCTGCGCCGCGGTCCGCTGCAGAGGGCCCTGGCCCTCAGGCACCGCGTAGCCCATGAGGTTCGGAACTACCTGGACGCCAATGGTTTCATGGAAATCGAGACCCCGTACCTGATCAAGAGCACCCCGGAAGGCGCCCGTGACTTCGTGGTCCCTTCTCGCATGAATCCGGGCCAGTTCTACGCACTGCCGCAGAGCCCCCAGACCTTCAAACAGCTGCTGATGGTGGCCGGCTACGACC
>CAMHST010000011.1 GCA_946187865.1 uncultured Bacteroidales bacterium | reverse complement strand
TCATACTTGAGGATGCGGGCCTCGGAACCGATGGCCGGGTTCAGGTACTTGCTCACGCCCCAGCTGGAGTTGAACAGGTTCATCACGTTCTTCAGATCCAGGCTCAGCTGCAGGGTGTTGCGGGTCTGGCCGATCTTGACGGTGAAGTCATGCTTGTAGCTGATGTCCACGCGGTGCACCCAAGGGGAATACACGCTGTAGGCCTCTGCATACTGGCCCTGGTGCTTGCTCAGGTAAGCGTCTTTTTTCACGAAGTCCATGAAGCGGGCCTGGTCGTCCTGGGAGACGAAACGGAACTCTCCGGAGGTTACCTCTGCATCGGTAGGGATGTAGATGGCATCGTAGGCGTAACCGTCGTTGTTCATGTCGTTGGTGGTCATGTAAGAGTAGTTGTAACCGCCTCTCCATCCTTCGTAGATGATGGTGTAGTGGTTGCCGCTCTTGTCATGATGGGTGGCCGATGCGACCACACGGTCCGGCGTCACATACTGGGAGTTGTGCAGCGGGATGTAGTTGGGACCCTCGGAGGTAGGCACATAGGTGAAGGCACTTTCCGCGGCGGAACCCGGCATGCCGGTGATTTCCTTGTTCACGGTGTGGGTGTAGGCGGCCATGAGGCTCAGGCTCTCGATAGGCTGCATGTTCACGGTCACGTTGGCGCTCCAGCCGTAACCCTTGTCGGTGTTCTCCAGGACGAAGGCCTTAGGATAGGAAACCTTGCCGGTGTTGGGGTTGGTGTAGGCCGTCGTGCGGTACTGGGAAGGATAGAGGGGACGGTTGTCGGCTCCGTTGAAGCGGGCGAAACCGCCTACGTTCTGCATGCTCCAGTCGGCGATGGAAACGGCGTTGATGGTCTTGTTGAACACGCCTTCTACCGTCACGCTGAACGGGAAAGAAGCAGGAATGTTGTAGTCGAAGGCGAGGGAGGTCTTCCACACCTGCGGCATCTTGAACTTGGGATCTACACCGTTGACGGCGGAAGGAACGCTGCCGTCCTTGGAGGATACGGTAGTGGGATAACCCAGGGAGATAATCTTGTTGCGGAGGGCATCTACGGTGGCGTGGCCCTCGGCGTCGGTCACCAGACCGCCGGCGAACTCATCCATGGAGAAGCCGTTGTTCTTGGCATTGGCCGCATTGATCTGGGCCTGATACTGCACCAGGCCGCCGTTGGTGGGCATGTTGGTGAAGAACACCAGCGGGAGACGGCCGCTGAACAGGCCGGTGCCACCGCGTACCTTCAGGCTGCGGTTGCCGAAGACATCCCAGGTGAAGCCCACGCGCGGGGAAATGGTGAGCTTGGAGCTGGGCCATCTGCCGGTGTCGATATGGGTTTCCTTGTAGCCGTAGGACTTGGGATAGAATGCCAGTTCCTTGATGGCGTTGTTGGTGATCAGGTCGCTGTTGTCGAAGAACAGGCCGTCCAGGCGGGTGCCGTAGGTGAGCTTGAAGTTGTCGCTCACGTTCCACTCGTCCTGTACATACAGGCCGGCCTTGTAGAACTGCACGCGGGCTGCGGGGGCGAACTCTACCGCACCGTTCTTCTCGTAACCGTAGGTGAGGTTCACGATCTCAGGGGCGGCGCCGCTCAGGAAGTCTGCGAGGGAGCTGTAGCGGTAGTAACCGGTACCGTTACGCATGTACTGGTTGTCGGCCAGCTGATACTCGAAGTTGATGCCTCCGGTGATCTTGTGGTTGCCGGCATAGTAGGTGATGTCGTCTTTCACGTTGGCAACGGTGTTGTGCACGGCGTTGTTCCAGGTGAAGAGCTCGTAACCCAGTGCGATGTAGTTGTTATCATTCTCCAGGATGTCGATGAAGGGGAACTCACTGGAGTTGGTGCCGCGCACGTCGTCCAGCTTGGAGAAGGTGGCCAGGAACTGGTTGGACAGGTTGTCCGTGAGACGGCTGTTCAGGTCCAGCGACCAGGTGCTCACCAGATTCTGCATGGAGTACATGGAGTTGGCGAAGGACATGGAATACTGGGAGACACGGGAGCCGCTCATGCGGGTACCGGCATCCATGGAAGTGGCGTTGGGGTTGTTCCAGACGTTGTTCAGGGTGTAGTTGTAGCGCAGGGCAAGATGATGCTTCTGGCTGATGTTCCAGTCAAGACGGGCCAGGATCTTGGCGTTGCTCTCGTTGGCCGGGAAGTCGGTGTAGGAACCGGTGTCGTAGCCGTATTTGCTCATCACATGGTCCTTTACCTGCTGGAGGTCGAAGGTGCTGGCGCGGCTGAGGTAATCTTTGTCAGAACCCACGCCGATGTTGGCCTGGCCGGCCACGCCGCCGGTGATCTCGGAGCCGCGGTAGCGGTTCACGATGGAAGGAACCTTGGAGTACTCTGCATTTACGAAGAAGAAGAGTTTGTTCTTGACGATGGGACCGCCGAAGGTGAAACCGTAGGTGGTGCTGCGGTTTTTGTCGCGGGCGCCGGTGATCTGCTCACCGTCCACGGCGTCACCCTGCATGTTCTCGTTCTTGTGGTAGATGTAGGCCGTGCCCTTGAAGGTGTTGGTACCGGACTTGGTGATGGCGTTCACGCCGCCGCCGATGAAGTTGGTCTGGCGAACATCGTAAGGGGAAATCACAACCTGAAGTTCCTCGATGGCGTCGATGGAGATGGGGTTGCCGCCGCCGGGCAGGTTGGAGGAAAGGCCGAAGTTGTTGTTGAAGTTGGCACCGTCAACGGTGAAGTTGGCAAGACGGCCGTCGGAACCGGCGAAGCTCATGCCGCTGCCGCCGTACGGAGAGAGGCGGGTGACATCGGAGATGCTGCGGTTCACGGTAGGAACGGCCTCGATCTGGCCGCTGTTGATGTTGGTCACGGCGCCGGTACGTTCCTGCGCGGCGAACTTGGAAGAAGCGTCGGCGATGATCACAGTTCCCTCGAGGAATTCGCTGGATTCACCGATCTGGGCGTTCAGGCTGTAGGTCTCTGCGAGCTGCAGGGTGATTCCGGTGTAGGAAGCGTCCTGATAACCCAGGCAGGAGAAGTCCACTTTGTAGGGACCGCCGGTACGCATACCCTGGATGGTATAGCGGCCGTCGGCATTGGTGACAGCGCCATAGACGGTGCCGGAGGGCTCGTGCTGGGCCAACACGGCAGCGCCGATGACAGGCTCGCCATTCTGGTCCACCACGCGGCCGGAGAGGGCCGACGTGGTCACCTGAGCATAGGCGACAACACCCGCAAACATAGCGATGCATGCGAGCAAAAAGCTTTTAAAAGCGTTTCTCATAAGGTTTTAGAAAATAAATATTGATATACAGTATTTGCTAACCAACTTTTCCGGGCGCGAAGATACGACCTTTTTTTGAGATAAGGAAATTTCTCCCTTCTTTTTCAAAGAAGAATTTCCCTAAAATAAAGGTACAATGCCTTGAATCCGCGAAAAAAATGTTTATATTTGTAAATGCGAAAAAGTAACACTAAACAATACTTCTTATGAAAATCAAATCTGTTCTGTTGGCCTTCTTGGCCGGTGCGCTTGCCCTTGTCTCCTGCCAGGAGAAGGAAGAGCTTGGCACGCCCAAGGTTACGGTAACCCCTGCGGAGCTTTCGTTCGCTCCGGACGGCGGCACCCAGTCCGTAACCCTCACCGCCACCCGGGACTGGGTGGTCACCTGTCCGGACTGGATCAGCGTGGACAACCTCAAGGGAGAGGCCAGCACCAAATCCGTAAACGTATCCATTACCGTACTGCCCAACGGCGGCCACAACCGCTCCGGTAATGTCATTTTCTCCATCGGCCTGGCCAAAGCCAGCGTAACCATCAACCAGGAGGGCTCCCAGGGGGCCGTGGAACTGGGAGACGGCACCAAGGAAAAGCCTTATACCGTGGCCGGAGTCATCGCCTACCTGGATGAGCTGGGGGCCGACGTGAACAGCCCCGAGAAGGTGTACGTCAAGGGTAAGGTCTCCGCCATCTCGGAAGCTTTCAGCGCCCAGTTCGGCAACGGCTCCTTCACCATCTCCGACGACGGAACCACCGCGGCAGACCAGTTCACCGCCTATCGTGTCCTGTATCTGGGCAACAAGAAGTGGAAAGAGGGCGATACCCAGGTGAAGGTGGGAGACGATGTCATCCTCTACGGCAACGTGGTCAATTACAAGGGCAATACGCCCGAGACCCAGCAGGGCGCTGCATTCCTGTTCAGCCTGAACGGCGTGGACAAGGGCGGCGACACCGGCGGCAGCGGCTCCACCGCAGAGGCCAAGGGCAGCGGCACCCAGGACGATCCGTTCAACGTGGCGGCCGCCATCAACGCGGTGAAAGACCTCACCTGGACTTCTACCACCGAGTTCGACAAGGTGGGTCCGTTCTACGTGAAGGGCAAGGTCAGCTCCGTCTCCGAGGAGTTCAGCGCCCAGTACGGCAACGGCACCTTCAACCTGGTGGACGAAGGCTTCGATGCGGAATTCATCGCCTACCGCGTCCTGTATCTGGGCAACAAGAAGTGGAAAGAGGGGCAGGACCAGATCAAGGCCGGCGACGAGGTCATCGTCTATGCAGAGCTGATGAACTATCGCGGCAACACCCCGGAAACCTCCGGCGGTTATATCTACAGCCTCAACGGCAAGACCGACGGCGGCAGCGATGAGCCCGCCGGCGAGGTGAAAGGCAGCGGTACCCAGGAAGATCCGTTCAATGTGGCCGCCGCTCTCAATGCCGTGAAGAACCTCACCTGGACGGCTAACGACAATTACGAAAAGGTGGGTCCGTACTATGTGAAGGGCAAGATCTCCGAAATCAAGGAAGAGTTCAGTGCCCAGTACGGCAACGCCCATTTCACCATGGTGGACGAAGGCTCCAACGCCGGCTTCATCGCCTACCGTGTCCTTTACCTGGGCAACCGGAAGTGGAAGGAAGGCGACACCCAGATCAAAGTGGGGGACGAGGTAATCATTTACGCAGAGCTCATGAATTACCGCGGCAACACCCCGGAAAGCGTCCAGAACAGCGGTTATCTCTATAGCCTGAACGGCGTCACCGAGGGCGGGTCGGAACCTGCCGCGGACTACAACAACGCAGAGGCCCGCACTGTGGCCCAGTTCATCGTCGCGGCCGACAAAGACACCTATTTCAAGCTCACCGGCACGGTGTCCAAGTTCAACGCCCAATATTGCAGCTTCGACCTCACGGACAACAGCGGCACCATCTACGTGTACAGCGTAGATAACAAGGCCGACTGGAGCAGCAAGATTTCCAACGGCGGCACGGTGACCCTGGCCGGCAAATATGCCTACTATGCAACCAAGGAGCAGCATGAGGTGGTCAACGCCTACATCCTTTCCTTCGAGAAGGGCGGAAGTGATACGCCCCAACCCGGCAATCCTGCCGGAAAAGGCACCTTGGAAGACCCGTTCAATGTAGCCGCTGCCATCGACTACGTGACCAAGCTCGGAAAGGATGTCACCAGCGAAGGCTCCGTGTACATCAAGGGCAAGATTTCCCAGATCAAGGATGAGTTCGCCGCCCAGTACGGCAATGCCACGTTCTATCTGGTGGATGAAGGCTCCGACGCCACATTCTATGCCTATCGGGTCCTGTATCTCGGAAACCGCAAATGGGCCGAGGGCGACAGCCAGATCAAGGTGGGCGACGAAGCCATCATCTGCGGCAAGGTGGTCTATTACCAGGGGAACACCCCGGAAACATCCCAGGGCAACGCCTATCTGTACAGCTTGAACGGCAAGACCGACGGCGGCGGATCGGACACCCCTGAACCCCCTGTGGGAGAAGCCAAGGCGGTCACCGTCCAGGAATTCCTGGCGGCCGAAGAGTCCCAGACCCAGCTGTATCAGCTCACCGGTACCATCGGCGGCAGCATCAATTCCACCTACGGCAACTTCGACCTGACGGACGAGACCGGAACGGTCTATGTCTATGGCCTCACGGCCACCAACCTGGGCTATGGCGCCCAGAACGACAAGAGCTTCGCTTCCCTGAACCTCTCCGAGGGCGACAACATTACCATCATCGGCTACCGTGGCTCCTTCAACGGCAAGGACGAGGTGCTGAACGCCTACTTTGTCAAGAAGAATGCCGGAGGAGATACTCCGGACAATCCGCCTACTCCTGCAACCAATGAGTATGGCAGCACGGTTGGCTGGGAGCTGGGCGAAAAAGGTTACACCCAGGAAGCCGTGGTCAACGGTAAAGAGGGCGTCTCTATCCTCAAGCTGGGAACCGGTTCCGCCGCAGGCGTAGCCACCCTCACCGTACCGGAAGACGCCGAGACCCTTACCTTCTATGCTATTTCCTGGAAGGGTAAGCCTGCCACGCTGGTCCTGAGCAAGGGCGGCACGAAGATCGGTTCCGTGGAGCCCGCCGCCAACGACGGCCTTGCCGGCAACCCTACCTACACGCTTACCGTAACCGATTCCGACAGATATACCGTGAATCTGAAGCCTTCCGTGGGCGTAAACAGGGCCTTTGCGGGTCCCGCTTTCCGCCGCTCGGCCGCGACTGCTGAGATTACCGTCACCACCGAGGGCGCCAACACCCGCGTGGCCCTGTTCGGCATCCGCACCAACCTGGACGCCGGAACAGAACCCGGTCCCGACCAGCCTGGTGGTGATGAACCCGGCCCTGATCAGCCCGGCGGAGACGAGCCGGGTCCGGATGAGCCCGGCCCTGACCAGCCTTCCGGCGACGCGGCCGGCACCGGCACCCAGGCAGATCCGTTCAACGTGGCTGCCGCTATCGCCAAGGCCAAGGAAACCGGCACCACCGCTACGGCCGACTCCTACTACATCACCGGTACGGTCACCGGCACGCCCGACGTGAGCGCCCAGTACAAGAATGCCACATTCGACATTGTGGACAAGGACGGTGGAGACGTCTTCACCGTGTTCCGCATCAAGTCCTTCGGCGGTGCGGACTTCACCGGCTCGGAGAACATCAAGGCCGGCGACAAGGTGGTGGTCTATGGCCAGATCGTGAACTACCAGGGCAACAAGCCGGAAACCTCGGCCGGCGGAAAACTCATCTCCCTCAACGGGGAGACTTCCTTCGGCGGCGACCAGCCCGGCGGTGACGAGCCCGGTACGGACCAGCCCGACGATCCCACTCCCGCAGGCGGCGAATACGCCAGCAATGTAACCTGGACCTATTCGTCGGCATCAGCCTCCTACAATGAAAAGGCTACCGTAAACGGCACGGCCGACGTTCCCGTCCTCAAGCTGGGAACCGGCAGCAAGTACGGTTCTTCCACGCTCACCCTGCCCGAGGGCACCACTTCCCTGAGCTTCTATGCCGTTTCCTGGAAGGGCGCTCCCGCAACCGTGATTTTCAAACTGGACGGCGATGAAGTGGGCTATGTGCAGCCTGCCGCCAACGACGGTCTTTCCGGATCAAATCCTTACACCCTTACCGTAACGGAAGCTGACAAGTATCTGGTCACCTTCCCGGCCACCAGCACCATCCAGGTGGTTACCGAGACCGACGGGAAGCGGGCTGCGCTGTTTGCCATCCAGGCCGGCACCGAAACCGGCGGCAACACCGGCGCCCGTCCCAAGAAGGTGAGCCTGGCTGAATTCGCTGCGGCAGAGCCTTCTTCCACCCAGCCGTATCAGTTAACGGGGACCGTCACCAACCTCACCAACGCCCAGTACGGCGTCTTCGACCTCACGGACGGTACCACCACCATCCGCGTGAACGGCCTTAATAGCACGGACCTGGGCTACGGCGCCCAGAACGACCGCAGTTTCCACAGCATGGGCATCAAGGCCACCGACAACATCACCATTGTCGGCTACCGCGGTTCCTTCAACTTCGAGCCGCAGGTGGAATACGCCTATATCGTTCGGGTGAATGCCAAGGGCAGCGGCGATGAGCCCGCCGGCCCCGACCAGCCTTCCGGTAACGCTTCCGGAACCGGTACCCAGGCAGATCCGTTCAACGTGGCCGCCGCCATCAATGCGGTGAAAAACCTCACCTGGACTTCCAACTCCGTTTACGACAAGGTGGGCCCGTACTATGTGAAGGGCAAGATCAGCCGGATTGCCAACAAGGGCACCTTCGGCGAGAGCGGCACCTATGGTAACGCCTCGTTCTACATCTCCGACGACGGTTCCGAGAGTAACGAGTTCTACTGCTTCCGCATCCTGTACTTCGACAATGCCAAGTACACCGCCGGCACGGATATCAAAGTGGGCGACGAAGTGGTTGTATCGGCCGAACTGATGAACTACAAGGGTGAAACCCCGGAGACGGTCTCCGGCAAGGGCCACCTGGTGAGCCTGAACGGCGCCACCTCCGGCGGCAGCACGGAACCGGATCCCGGCACCGGTGACAACCCGACTGGAGGTGCAACTACGGTTTCTGTCGACCAGGATTATCTTGCAGCCAACCAGAACGGCAGCGTGGGTACGACCGGTGTTATCACCTACACCAATGATTCCAGTTATAGCGGTTCGGTTACAGAATTGAGGATTTATAAAAACAAACACTTTGTCGTAAGCGCCGCAAGTGGTTACAAGATCACCAAGATTGTGATGACCTGTTCTTCCAGCAACGGGCCCGGCGGTTGGGGGGATGGTGCTCCTTCCGGATTCTCCTATGAGGGTACTGCAGGTACTTGGACCGGGTCTTCGAGCTCTGTATCCTTTACCGCTGTCAGCAAGCAGGTCCGTATAACAGCCCTCTCCGTCACCTACGAAGCCGAATAACCGCCGATGACCCGGAAGTTCCTCTATCGCTACGTCCTTGCCCTGGCCGCGCTTGCGGCCGGGGCGTCGGCGTGCGACAAGCCCGAGCCCTTCGATGCAAACACCTCCGTGGTGCTGCGGAGCGCAGAGTTGGAGACAGAGGGCGGAAACGCTTTTGTATCCGTGACTTGCAACGGAGACTGGACCCTCTCCCTGGCGTTCTCGGACGGGGGAGGCTGGGCCACGGTAACCCCGTCTTCCGGTTCCGGCAGCAAGAACAACATCCAGCTCAGCTACGGGGCCAATGAGAGCAAGGAAGGCCGCTCCCTCACCCTGATCCTGAAACCTGCAAACGGCGCGGAAGCCCGTTCCACAGCCTATCAGGAGGGCGTCGCCCCGGCACAGGGCTCCTACGGCTACGATGTTGCGCCCATGGGCTGGCTGGAGCTTCCGGCTACGGTAGCCGGAGACGGCCGCGAAGTGCTGGTCCATGACATGGAAGGCGGCAAGTATAAAAACGCCCGTTCCAGCGGCGTACGCAATTGGAGCTGCTACTGGGACTACGACGATTACCTGTCTCTTTGGGTGGCCTATCCGCTGAATCCCAGCCTGATCGGCAAGGGAAGCCGGTCCGATTCCTGGGGTTATGACAAACTGCTTCCGGCAGAGATTCAGCCTTCCCTGGTAAGCAATTCCTATGGGGGCGGCTGGACCCGCGGCCATCAGATCCCTTCGGCCGACCGCCTGACACGCGCCGCTAACATCTCTACCTTCGTACCCACCAACATGACTCCGCAGGAGTATAACTTCAACGGGGGAATCTGGGCCAGTCTGGAGAGCAAAGTGCGCGGGTATGCCGGCAAGGCCGACACGCTGTATGTGGTGACGGGCTGCCTGTTCGACCATGCTACCCAGGTGAGCGGCAATTCGTCCGGTTTCCGGGTGAAAATACCCACGCATTACTTCAAGGCGCTCCTTTTCCGGGGAACTTCCACATATGCTACATCCGGATTCATGGCGGCCGGCTTCCTGCTGCCGCACGACAGCAGTATCGCAAGCGGCGACTGCCTTGACTACATCCGCAGCATAGACCAGCTGGAAGAGGAGACGGGAATAGACTTCTTCCCCAACCTGGCCGGAGTCGTGAGCGATGATGTGGCGGCAAAGATAGAGGCAGAAGAACCTTCGAAATGGTGGAAATAACTGAAACTTAATAAGATTTTTATATGAAAAAACCTTTTTACCTTTTGTTGTCCTTGGTTTTGGTGGTGGCCGGATGCGGCTCATCGGCCAAAGTGGCGGGGCAGGGAGGCCATACCAAGAGCCATGTGATTGGCTTTTACAACCTGGAGAACTTGTTCGACACCTATCATGACGAGGGGAAGAACGACTACGAGTATCTGCCGGACGGCGCCAACCAGTGGACCGAGGCCAAATACCAGAAAAAGCTGGAGAACATGGCCAGGGTCATCGCCGAGATGAAGGCCGACAACGGCGCCTGGCATACCATTCTGGGCGTGTCCGAGATCGAGAACCGCCACGTGCTGGAAGACCTGGTGTCCCAGCCTTCCATCGCCGAGGCCAATTACCAGATTGTGCATTACGACGGCCCCGACCGTCGCGGCGTGGATGTGGCCCTGTTCTTCAAGCCGGACCAGTTCAAGCTCCTCGCCAGCGAAAGCATCCCCTTCACCTTCGCTCCTTCCCGGATAGACTTCAGCGCCTGGACCCAGGAAGAGATGGACGATTTCCGCACCCGTGACGTGCTCATGGTGCGGGGCACCATCGACGGGGAAATGTTCGCCTTCTTCGTGGCGCACCTCCCGTCCCGTCTGGGCGGAAAGGGCGCAGACCTGCGTCCCCGCGGCGCCGAGATCATCTACATGCGGGCCATGGAGCTGCAGAAGGAGTTCCCGGGCATCAAGATTGTGGTGATGGGCGACATGAACGACAACCCTACCGACGTGAGCATGACCGAGTACATGAACGGAAAGGAAGACATCGACGATGTGGATGAAGACGACTTCTTCTCGCCGTTCCTGAGCATGCTCAAGGCCGGATACAGCTCCCTGTACTATCAAGGCGCGGGCAATATCTACGATATTATCCTGGTAAACAGCGCCATAGCCAAGGCGCGGCCCGGGACCTTCCAGATCCAGTCCATCGTCAACGGGAAATACTACGGACGCGTATTCTCCAAGCCGTTCATGACCAACCAGAGCGGCCAGTACAAGGGTACCCCGTTCCGTACCTTCTCCAACGGCGCTTTCGTGGGAGGCTATTCCGACCACTATCCCACCTATATCGTGATCAAGAAATAAAATACCAACCGATATGATCAAAAGAATAATTCTCTCATTTGCCGCCCTTCTGGGCTCGGTGGCCCTGTTTGCGCAGGAGCCTACCGGCGGCGTGAAGGGAACGGTGATCGACCGTAACGGCCGGCAGCCGGTGGAAAAGGCCCGCCTGGTGCTGATGAAAGGCGCTGCAGAGATTGCGGAGGCTACATCGGCCGACGACGGAACCTTCCTGATTCCCGGGCTGGAAGACGGTATGTACACCCTGGTGATTACGGCCCCCGACTTCCTGGAAACGCAGGTTCAGGTGACCGTGAACGACGGCTACGTGAAGAACATGTTCAACCTCTCCCTCACCGCGGTGCAGCAGGTGACCGAGCTGGACGACGATGCCTTCGCCGCCTTCGACCTGGACGACAGCGGCTACAATGACAACCCCACCATCCTGTTCGGCTCCAACGACGTGTTCAACAACATCGCCGGATACAATTTCAGCGCGGTGCGTTTCAATGCCCGCGGCTACGCCTCGGAGACGCAGGACGTGTATCTGGCCGGTGTGAAGATGAACGACGCCATCACGGGCTATTCCCCCTTCTCGCTGTGGAGCGGCCTCAACGAGGCCATGCGTTCCAAGGAGACGGTGAACGGCGTGGAGGTGTCGGACTACGGCTTCGGCGGCTACAACGGCCTCACCAACATTTTCGGCACGGCTTCCAACGTGCGGAAGGGGCTGCGGGGAAGTTTGCTCACCAACAGTTCCCTCTATCGGCTCAGGGTGATGGCTTCCTACGCCACGGGCGTGATGGACAATGGCTGGGCGTTCGCTGCCAACGTGAGTGCCCGCCTGGGTGGAAACGACTGGATAGACGGTGTTTACTATCGTTCTTTCGCTTATTATCTGGCGGCCGACAAGGTGCTTAATAACGCCAACAAGCTTAGCTTCGTGTTCTTTGGAACTCCCGGTCAGCGCGGCGCCCAGAATGCCTCCACGCAGGAGGTCTATGACATGATGGGCGACAATATGTACAACTCCAACTGGGGTTACCAGAACGGCAGGGTGCGCAACGCCCGCGTCCGCAAGACGCACGAGCCCATTGCCATCTTCAAGTACGATTTCACCCCCTCGGACCAGTTCGAAGCCAGCTTTACCGCCCTGTACCGTTTCGGCAAAAACGGGTACACCGCCCTGGATTGGTACGACGCCCAGGACCCCCGTCCGGACTACTACCGCAACCTGCCCAGCTACTTCATGGACGTGAACCCGGACATGAACCGGCACAACGACCTCAAATGGGGCTGGACCAAGGAAGTATGGACC
This sequence comes from uncultured Bacteroidales bacterium, assembly GCA_946187865.1. GTDB lineage: Bacteria > Bacteroidota > Bacteroidia > Bacteroidales > UBA932 > Cryptobacteroides. The sequence goes on along the minus strand of CAMHST010000011.1, from coordinate 38,638 downwards.
CATGCAAAGGATTATCCCAACCTTACCCACGTAGATTGGGACCGTCTGTATAATGTAAACTACAACCAGGAAGACGGCCGTTCCAAGTATGTTCAGGAAGAGCGCCATGTAGACCAGCAGGACCTGAACCTGGCCCTCAATTTCAAGGCCCGTCCCACGTCCCGGATCACCCTCACGGGTGGCATCAACGGCCGGATCAACCGGACGGAATACTTCAAGACCGTGGCCGACCTTCTGGGCGGTTCCTACTTCATGAACATCGACAATTTCGCCGAGCGCGACTTTGCCGCCACCCCGTACAAGCTCCAGAACGACCTGGACTATTATCGCATCCATGGTTATGCCCAGAAACTGAGTGTGGGCGACAAGTACGGCTATGACTACTACGCCCAGGTGCGCAACATCGGCGGCTGGCTCAACGGCAACTTCAGCTTCGGGAACTTCAGCTTCTCCCTGGGCGGCCGTGTGGGTTATGAGAGCTTCTGGAGAGAGGGTCTGGTCCGCAAGGGCCTGTTCCCCGGACTGGAAGAAAACGGTAGCAAAGTGATCGTGGACGGGGTGACCATCGAACCCACCTACGACCCCGACGGCTCCGTGACCACTTCCCTGGGCAAGTCCAAGACGGCCGGCTTCCTCACCTATGCCGGCAAGCTGGGCCTTAACTACGTGATCGGCGGCGCCATGCGGGTGTATGCCAATGTGGGCTATTTCAACGAGGCGCCCAAATTCAACCAGGCCTTCCTGAGCCCGCGTACCCGCAACACCATGATCGAGAACCTGAAGCCGGAGAAGATTTTCTCGGCCGACCTTAACTGGCAGTACAGCGGAAACGGCATCAACATCCGCGCCACCGGTTATTACACCACCATTTCGGACCAGAGCAAGGTGATGAGCGCCTACGACGACCTCCAGAACGCTTTCTCCAACTTCGCCATCAGCGGAATCGACGAGCGTCACATGGGTGTGGAACTGGGCTTCAAGATTCCCACTTATCTGGTGCCCAACCTGAGCTTCCAGGGCGTCGTGGCCCTGGGCGAGTATGTGTACACCTCCAACCCGCGCATGACCCAAACGGTGGACAACAGCGCAGAGGTGGTCCTGTCCAACGCCTATCTGGCCTACTGGAAGCGCACCGAGCTGCTGGACGGAACCGTTACCCAGAAGCACTATGTGCCTTCTACCCCGCAGACGGCCGTGAGCCTGGGCCTGGCCTACAATTACGACTACTGGTTCATCGACGGTGACGTGGAGTACTTCGGCCGTTCCTATCTGGACATGAGCCCGCTCTACCGCACAGACTACGCCGTGGCCGGCCTGGACAACAACATCACCGACGAGGAAATCCGCTATATGACCACCCAGGAGCAGTTCGCTCCCGCGTGGCTGGTGAACCTGTCCATCGGCAAGTCCTGGTACATCGACTACAAGTACCAGCTGGGCTTCTCCCTGAACGTGAAGAATCTCCTGAACAACCGGAACGTGAAGACGGGCGGTTACGAGCAAACCCGCATGGTGGACAACACCGTGTCCAAGGAGCGCTACTACCGGTTCGACTCCAAGTACTTCTACATGGCCGGTACCAACTATATGCTTAACCTTTATTTCAGATTCTAAGAGCCATGAAAAAGAACCTTATCGCTTTGTTTGCGCTTGCAGCGCTTGTCGCCTGCCAGAGTCTGAAGGAAGAGTGGCAGCCGGTATTCACCTTCGACGCCAACGAGCCCGGGGCTTATGTCCCTTATACGGAGGAAACCCTTCCGGGCTTCACCGGCACGTTCACCTCTATCAAGGACCTGAAAGGCATGTACCGCAGCGGGAAACCCCTGGAGGTGACCGGCAACGTATGGATCAAGGGCCAGGTGGTCTCATCGGACCGCACCGGCAACATTTACCGGGAACTGTACATCCAGGACCAGACCGGCGGCATAGACCTCAAGCTGGGCAAGTCTTCCCTGTACAGCGAGTACCTGCTGGGCCAGTGGGTCTATGTCTATTGCGACGGCCTCACCCTGGGCGCCTACAACGGCATGCCGCAGCTGGGCCTGGAGGCCGACCAGACTACTACCAACGAGTATGAGACTTCCTATATAGACGTGCAGACCATCATCGACCAGCATGTCTTCCGCGGGGCTTCCGCTTCCCCGGTAGAGCCGGTCACGGTGACCGAGGCCGATGTCCAAGCCTCCATCTCTGCCGGTTTCAAGGGAGAACTCTGGGGCAAACTGGTCACCATCAAGGATCTCCGCTACGGAAACCAGATTTTCGCCCTCTTCTATCCCAACTCCAACCTGCCGCATACCAGCGCCAATCCGGAGAACCGCGTGTTCCTCTCCGACGCCGGCGTTTGGGGCATCAATACCTGGGCCTGTTCCAAGGCCAAGTACATTGAGTACGTGCAGAGCGGCGTGTGGGACCTGGCCGAGGTAGGCTCCGGCGCAACCCGCTACGGCCCCATCACCGGCACGCCTGCGGATTACCTGAAAGACGGAAAAACCCTGGACAGTTTCGGCTCCGACGCCTATCTTACCTATAAGGAGATTATGGTGAAGTATGCCAACGGCAACTATGTGTCCCACTATTTCAAGCTGGGCAATACGGATATCCAGGTACGCACCAGCGGTTTCTCCCGCTTTGCCGACATCCAGCTGGATTCCCGGATCCTCAACGGTTCCCTGGTGGATATCACCGGTATCCTCACCATCTACAACGGCGCTGCCCAGTTCTCTCTCGTCGATGACCCTTCCGTATCCGTAACCATCCATTAATATGAAAAAATTGTTGGCTGCCTTTGGCGCCTTGCTTATGTTAGCATCCTGTAACAACACACCCAAGAATATATTCCTGCAGGAGTGGGACACCCCTTACGGCACGGCTCCCTTCTCCAAGATAAGCGTTTCCGACTATCTTCCCGCCTTCAAAGCTGGTCTGGAAGAGCAGAAAGCCAATGTAAAGGCCATTATCGACAATCCGGCCGCGCCCACGTTCGAGAACACCATCCTGGCGTTCGAGCATGCATCTCCCATCCTGGACCGCGTCCAGGGCGTATTCTTCAACCTCACCGAGAGCGAATCCACACCCGAGATGCAGGCCATCGAAGAAGAGGTGACGCCCATGCTCACCGACGCCGAGAACGAGATTTTCATGGACGAGAAATTCTTCGCCCGGGTAAAGGCCGTTTACGACAATTCGGCTTCCCTCACGCGTGAGCAGCAGATGGTGGTGAAGAAGATCTACCAGAGCTTCGAGCGCAACGGTGTGGCCCTGGAACCGGAAGGCAAGAAACGCTTCGCCGAGATCAACACCCGTCTGGCCACCCTGAGCCAGAAGTTCGGCCAGAATCTGTTGGCAGAGAACAACGCTTTCAAGGATGCCACCGGAATTACCGTGAGCGAGTATTACGACTTCATGGGCTCCTGTGAAGACCGCGCCAAGCGGGAGCAGGTGTTCAAGGCCTACGCCGCCCGCGGCAACAACGGCAACGCCAACGACAACAACGCCATCGTCCTGGAAATCCTCAAGCTCCGGGCAGAACAGGCCCAGCTTCTGGGATACCCCAACTTCGCCGCCTTCCAGCTGTCCAACAAGATGGCGGGAGACCCCGCCACCGTGGACAATTTCCTGCAGCCCATCATGGATGCGTCCATGAAGAAGGCCAAGGAAGAGATGGCCGACATGCAGAAACTCGCCGGCCATAAGATCGAGGCTTGGGACTACAGCTATTATGCGGAGAAAGTCCGCGCCCAAAAGTATGCCCTGGACGAGAGCCAGACCAAGCCTTACTTCCAGGCCGACAGCGTACTCAAGGGTGTGTTTACGGCCGCTGAAAAGATTTATGGCATTAAGATAGAAGAGGTTCCGGAGGTAGAGGTGTACAATCCGGTTGTCAAGGCCTATAAGCTTTCCAATGCCGACGGCTCCCTCCTGGGCATCTTCTACCGGGATTACTATGTGCGTCCCACCAAGCGGGGCGGCGCCTGGATGAACAACTTCCGTGACCAGGAAACGGGCGTCCGTCCGGTGATTGTGAACGTGTGCAATTTCCCGGCCCCGACGGAAGACACCCCTTCGATGCTGACCATCGACAATGTCCAGACGGCTTTCCACGAGTTCGGCCATGCCCTGCACGGCTTCCTCACCCAGTGTAACTACAAGACGGTGAGCGGCACATCCGTGGCCCGCGATTTTGTAGAGATGTTCTCCCAGTTCAACGAGAACTTCGCCTTTGTGCCGGAGATCCTGTCGGCCTATGCCAACGATTACCGCACCGGCGAGCCCATCCCGCAGGAGCTGGTGGACAAGATCCGCAAGAGCCTGAAATTCAACCAGGGCTTCACCACCGGCGAACTGTGCGCCGCCTCCATCCTGGACATGAAGTGGCACGAACTGTCGGCCCAGGAACTGGCCGCGTTCAACGGACCGGAAGACATCCGCGCCTTCGAGGCCAAGGTGTGCAAGGAGATGGGCCTGGTGGACGAGATCATCCCGCGCTACCGCACCACCTACTTCAACCACATCTTCAACAGCGGATACAGCGCCGGCTACTACAGCTATCTGTGGAGCGAGGTCCTGGCCGTGGATGCCTGGGAGAAATTCGTGGCCGACGGCGTGTTCAACAAGGCTACGGCAGACAGTTTCCGCAAGACCTTCCTGGAAAGGGGCGGCTCCGAAGAGCCCATGACCCTGTACCGCCAGTTCCGGGGCTCGGAACCGGATCCGTCGGCGCTCATGCGCGCCCGCGGCCTGGAGTAGTGGAGGTAGCCTCCACCGCTAGGGAACGTAGCTTAAGAGCACCTTCAGGCAAGCGTCGGGGACCAGGCACAGGTCGTCGGCGCTTGCCGGTATAAGGATGGTTTCACCCCGGCCGATACAGACCTCTTCACCGTCCACTTCCAGGGTGCCGCTGCCCTCCAGGCACATGACCACCACGAAGGAATCCAGTTCCGACAGGTCTTTGGCGTAGGGGAGGGTGAGGTCCAGCAGGCTGGTGGTGAAGTACGGGCAGCTTACCAGCTCCACCTCCTCGTCTTCCGCCGGTGTGTAGTGCGTCTGATAGTCGGCATAAACTTTATAGTCGATAGCGTCTTTGGCCAGCGCGGTGTGCAGCTCCCGCGGTTTGCCGTCCAGTCCGGGCCGATTGTAGTCAAAGATCCGGTAGGTGATGTCCGAAGTCTGCTGGATCTCTGCGATCAGGCAGCCGGCGCAGATCGCGTGGATACGGCCGGCGGGAAGGAAGAACACATCGCCGGGGTGTACCTCGTAGCGGGAGAGCACCTGGGTAATGCTGCCGTCGGCCACCCGCTTTTCGTATTCCTCGGGGGTGATGGCCTGTTTGAGTCCGGCGTACAGGGCGGCTCCCGGGGCTGCGTCAATCACATACCACATTTCGGTTTTGCCGTTGCAGCCATGCCGGGCGGCGGCGAGTTCGTCGCTCGGGTGCACCTGGATGGAGAGGTCTTTCTGTGCGTCGATGAACTTGATCAGCAGCGGAAACTCGTCGGCGCAGCGCCCGTAAACGGATTCTCCGACCAACCGGCCCTTGAATTCCTTCACCAGCGAAGCAATGCTGCGGCCAGCCAGCGGCCCTTCGGCCACGATGCTCTCGTTTCCCGGAACACCGGACAGTTCCCAGCTTTCGCCGATGTGTTCCTGCGTGGTTTCAATGCCTTTGTAAGGCGCGATCTTCTCTCCGCCCCACACCAGTGTTTTAAGAATAGGTTTGAATTTGAATACTTCCATACTAATTGCCCATGGTGAATTCCAGCGTACCGCCGGAAACGATGTCTTTATAGTCTATATAGGGTTTGTCGTAGGGCTTCCCATTGAGCCTGATGTCACGGATGTAGGGACCTGAACCATTGGTGGTGACGGTGAAAGTGCCGCCGGAGACGGTTACATCGGCCTTTTCCCAGAGCGGAGCACCGAACCAGAAGCGCGTGCTGGCGGGTTCCACCTGATACAAGCCCAGGGTGGAAAGCACGTACCAGGCGCTCATCTGCCCTACGTCTTCGTTCCCGGGCAGGCCTTCCGCGCTGCAGGGATACATGGTCTGATACACCTGGCGCAGGCGGTCGGCGGCCTTGTCCGGTTCTCCCAGCATGCTGTACAGGTAAATGGTGTGATGGCCGGGCTCGTTGCCGTGGGCATACTGGCCGATAAGGCCGGAGATGTCGGCCGATGCACTCTCTCCTTCAATGCGCTCCGGGGCGGTGAAAAGGCCGTCCAACTTGGAGAGCATGGCTTCACGGGAGCCGAAGAGATCCTGCAAGCCCTTTACGTCCTGCGGTACCAGCCAGATGTACTGCCAGGGCGTTCCTTCCGTGTAGTCGGAGGTGGAATGGTGGGAGTAGATGGGGTTGAACGGCTCGGTAAAGCTGCCGTCGGTTTTCCGGCCGCGCATGAACTGCAGGTCCGGGTCCCAGTAGTGCCTGTAGGAATGGCTGCGCTCCCGGTATTCGGCGGCTACGGCATCCCATCCCAGGGCTGCTGCGGCGTTGGCCAGCGCTCCGTCGGCAATGGCATATTCCATGTCGTTGGCCACGGATTCCACGTACAGGTCGGCCGGGATAAAGCCGTACTGCATCCTCAGGTCCTGCCCCCGGTCCGGCGTGACGGCCGTGGCTACCATGGCGTCGATGATCTCCTGGTCCGTGAGGCCGGCCCGGAAGCCCTTTACTACGGCGTCGGCAAAGGAGACAAGCCCCGGATTCCCCACCATGCAGTCTGTTTCATTGCCCATGAGGTGCCATACGGGAAGGTCTCCCTGCTCCTTGTAAATGTGGTACATGGTGGCTACGATGTCGTCCATCTTCTCCGGATGGATGACGGTCATCAGCGGCATGGCGGCGCGGTAGGTGTCCCAGAGGGAGAAGGTGGTATAGTTCTGGAAGTTGTCCTGGTGCACCAGACCGTCGGCGCCGCGGTATTTCCCGTCCACGTCGTTGAATACGGACGGGGCGATCATCGTGTGGTAGAGGGCGGTATAAAAGACGGTACGCCTGTCTTTGTCCGGGGTCTGGATGTGGATTTTGCCCAATTCCCGGTTCCAGGCGTCCCGGGCGGCTTTCCGGGTGGCCTCGAAGTCCCAGCCGGGAAGCTCTGCCGCCATGTTGGCCTTGGCGCCCTCGATGGAAACGGCCGACAAAGCCACTTTCACCAGGATCTGTTCCCCGGGCTTCGTATGGCCTACCTTGTAGTAGCCGTAAAGGGGTGAGAGGATGCCGCTTCCTTTGCGGGGATTCTCGGCCTGCGTGAATTCGGCGGCCGGCCTTGAGAATTCGGCCCAGAAGAACACTTTCTGGTCCTTGGCCCAGCCGGTGGAGTGCCTGTGCCCGCCCAGGGCGCACACCTGGCCCTTGTCGTCTTTTACCACCTCGTCGAAGCCGCAGTCCACGGCCCGGTCCCAGCAGCCGCCGTTCTCCAGGTCCAGGACCAGGATGGCGTCGTCGGCCCCAGGGAAGGTATAACGGTGCAGGCCCACGCGGGACGTGGCGGTAACCTCCGCCAGGATGCCGTCGCGCAGCAGCGGTACGCAGTAATAACCGGGCTCGGCCACTTCTTTGCTGCGCAGGGCATAAGACCAGGCTCCGTCCCGTCCCCGTTCGGGGGCGGTGGGGCCGATGACCGGCATCACGGTGACGTCGAACAGGTCGCCGATGCCGGTGCCGCTCAGGTGCGTCTGGCTGAAGCCGATCACGGTGGAGTCGCTCTCGTGGTAGCCGCTGCACCAGTCCCATTCCTGCGGGATGCTGGTGGGACCTACCTGCACGGCGCCGAAGGGCACGTTGGCCCCCACGAACACGTGTCCGTGCCCGCCCGTGCCGATCTTGGGGTTCACATAGTCGGCAAAGTCTTCTGCCTGAGGGACATGACAGGCGGCGCAGAGTACCGCCAGGGCTATAAGGAGGACAGGTTTCATGTTTCCAAGACGATCTTTGGGCAAATGTAATGCTTTTTTGCAGATTTCGGAAATGTGTTGTAGGCTTGGGCAGGGACCCGGAGCTGCTTCCGGGAGAGGTACTAGGGTATTTTGCGAGATGTGGTGGCCGATTTTGGGAGATGTATGGGCCGATTTTGGGAGAGGTGTTGGGGTATTTTGGGAGAGGTGGTCGCAGTTTCTGGGAGAGGTATGGGCCGATTTTGGGAAAGGTGTTGGGGTATTTTGGGAGAGGTGCAATAAATTGATGGGGACCTCTCCCAGGCAATCGGTCCCACAGGCACCTGAGAGACATTTTCCGCGGGAGAGGTCTCGGCAAAAAAAACGCACCTCTCCCAAAAATGGTTGCCACCTCTCCCAGAAACTGTGACCACCTCTCCCAGAAATGGCAACCACCTCTCCCAAAGCCTTGCCGCCTGCGCGATGGTTGCCGAGCCTGCCGTGTGAATGATTGTTTTGTTCTTGCAAATCACTATCTGTTTGCAGTAGTCTTATACGGAATCATTGACGGGCTTTCCAGAGCCTCAAGAAACGGCATAGATGAACCTATGCCATCTTTGATATATAAGCGGCCAAAAGCAGAGATTGAATTTAAACATCAGTATTATAGCTTTCAGTTGTCTCTTCTTGTGGCCGCTTTTTTTTATTCAACATTTCCAAGAAAAAGTCTGTGTCGGGAGCACCGGAAGCTATAATGACTTTCCGGAAACGAGAACGAGCCATCCTCAAGCTGTCAACAGAGACTTTATTTAAGAGTATTTGTATAGTACTGTCTGGAATTCCGGCGAAAAACAGAGAGATCAGTTTCAAGTTTTCATTCTTTATCCTTGGGACTTGACTACGTAGTTTAGCCATAATACTATTGCAATAGCGATCCAAATCTTTTTCTAAAGACGAAAAGGCTTCGGGATTGTTTCTTAATGACTGAACAGTTTCTTTTATTTCATTAAAAACCACCCCTTTTTCTTTGAGATTATCCATTTGGAAGTACTTCTCTGTCAACGAATCTAAGTGATTTATCCGACCGCTGAACAACGCCCCTAATAAATGTGCCTTCTCTTTTGAGAGTCTATCAATCTCTTTCTTACTGAAGAACAGTTGGGTCATTTGCTCTTTCAACAGTTGATCTTTCTTTCTTGAGGCTACTATGAAACTGGCTAAAGTAAAGAGAGCCAACAATAAACAAATAACGCCAACCAAAGACACGGTCTGTCTCGTACTCTTCACTCGTTCCTTTTGCAGCGCCGCTTCATTCTTATAATAATCCCGCTGCGAGCAACTGATTGATTGTTGAAGAAGGGTTCGCGTCAAAGAATCTTGGACGGAAACAGCTCGCGTGACGAGGTGGAAGGCAAGGTCAGAGTCACCTCTAAGAAAAGACAGTTTAGACTTGGAATAGTCAAGAGCTGCAGAATCTGCCCCATTGAGACACGCTGAATATCCCTTTGCAAACCAGTAATCTGCAGAATCCCGATTACCGATTTTTTCATGCGCCAAAGCATAATCAGCGTAGTTTAATATGCTGAAATAGGTTTTGGGCACATTCTGAAACAGAGAAACAGCTTCTACCGGATCAGACTCTGTTATTGCTAAAATGTCGGCATGGTAAAGATTACAGTATTGTATTAGGTTGCTGTCTGTGTACTCCGTTTTGATATAGGCCAAAAGGCTATCAGATTTTTCGTAATGCTGACTGTTTAGATAATCAATGGCTAGAGACAGCTCTGCATAAGCTTTGTAATTAACAGCCTCTGCTTTTGTAAAAAAAGAAACCGCCTTATGCATGCTATTCAGAGCTTCTTGCGTATTGTTGGTGGCGTTAAATACGTTGGCTTTATTTCGGTTGATTAATCCTAAGTATAAATCATCGCCCAATGCAGAGGCAATTGCTTCTGCTCTTTCCAATGATACAATGGCATCGGAAAACGAATGACTGTTTTTCTGGATTATTCCTTGGTAATAATATGCCAACATTCTATATCTGGGATAATTATGCCGGGAATAGTATTCTACGGCAGAAGAGATTAGAGTATCAGAGGTAATGTCAATAAAATTCTTGTCAAGCGCTGCACTCATCAAAAGGGAATACCTGGCAAGGTCTTTCCTTGAATGCAAGGATAATGGATTGATGCTCTTTAAGATAAATAGAGCGCTATCTGGTCTTTGACGAAGGAAGGACTCAGAGATGTCCATTTTTTCCTTTATTTCACTATGACATGCCGAAAGGGCGAGAAGATGAAACAATACAACAATACGAAGAAACGGTCTCATGACAAAGTATATTCCTTTATCAAAAATAAGAAAATGGTAGAAAAAAAAGAAATGCTTTACCGTAATTGTTACATAGAATAATATGTAACAATTAGATTATCAACGCAATATGACTGATAAAAAGTTACAGTATTTCTTATGTTTTTAAAAGATAATAGGCCATATTTGCAGAACTGATGTTTAACTTTGACTTTTGAAGTGTGTTGCACTTCTAATTAGAATTCACCATGCTCGCGGATTTTTCAGAAATACAATAAACATTTACTGATTGGCACTTCGTTATTTTGATAATTAACCCAAAAAATATATATTTGTAACCAATACTTATCTATTATGAAAAAAGTTCTTGTGTTTTTTTCCGCATTTGCCATTCTGCTTTTTGCGGGTTGTGAGACGCTTCCGGTGTCGGAAGAGCTCCAGAATCCTGTGCCGGAAGATACTATTGCGAAGGAAGGACAAGAGAATGAGGATCCGTCGGGGCAGGAGGACAATCCTTCAATGCAGGTTTATCATCCGGCAGTGCCTATCAGATTGTCGGTATCGGATAAGACCGTGCTTACAGCATCCAATCAGTTTGGCCTTAACGTCTTTGGCCAGCTCCTTTCCCTAAATGAAGGGGCAGGAAACGTGGCCTTCTCTCCCCTTAGCCTCTCGCTTGCCCTTGCAATGGCAGCGGAAGGCGCTGCCGGCGAAACTTACAATCAGTTCTCGGCCGTTCTTGGATGGGGAGACGCCACCCGGGAAGAAGTAGGCTCCTTCTATAAGACAATGCTAAGCGGCCTTATCGAGGCCGACCCTCTTGTAAGTTTTTCCAGTAGCAATTCCCTGTGGGCGGCGCTGGATCTGAACCTGAAAGAGCAGTACAGGACCCAACTTGCAGAGTCCTTCAATGCCGAGAGTTTTTCCGTAGACTTTACCCTCCCGAAGACGCTCTCGCAGATTAACGACTGGTGCTCGGACAAGACCGGGGGCAAAATCCCTAAGATGCTCTATGACTTGGATCCTGCTACCCGCCTGATGCTAATTAATGCGCTTCTTTTCAAAGCGCCCTGGACTATTGAATGGGACGTGGAGGAAGGTCGTGATTTCCAGGGTGTCCAAGCCGTGGTAAAGAAAGATTATCTGTATGCCGACAACATGCAGCGTTACCGCGCGTTCGAAGGTTATTCTGCCGCGGGGGTGCAATATGGCAACGGTGCCTATGAGCTAATCCTTATCCTGCCGGACGAAGGCAAGTCTGTGGAAGATATTCTTGACAATCTGGACGTGGATGCGCTCAAATCTATGCAGGTAACCCCCATGGAGTTATACCTGCCCAAATTCTCCGAAGAGTACAGCACAGAAGACAAACTGCCCAAGAGTCTTAATGCTCTGGGCCTAAAGCTGCCCTTCATTAACGCGGCCGATTTTTCGGGCATCAGCTCGGAACAGCTGTCTGTCAATGCTATCATGCAGCGCACGGCGATCGACGTCACGGAGAAGGGGACAGAGTTTGCTGCAGTGACTATGGCGGTGATGGCCACATCGGCGGGCCCCGGACAGGAAGAGCCGGAGAAAGTTGTCTTTGACCTCAACCGCCCGTTTGCCTATATTATCCGGGAAACCAGTACCAACGCTATCCTGCTGATGGGGACCCTGTTCCAGTAGGTGGCTGGCTCACTGTCATCTCGATGCTGCACAGTGAAAATCCAGTCGGAGGCGCTTTCCGCCGTTGATAAGGTATAAAGGCTCCGCTTTCGGGGCCTTTCCCTGTTTGGGACACAGGTTCAGTTCGTGGCGGACGCAGCACTTGCTGCGCATGAGTTCCGCCCCGGCCCGGCCGCATCGGCCGGAATTTACGCCAATCCCAGCAGCTGGCGGGGTGCCGTTCTGATTCCGGCCCGGCCTTCAGAGTCACGCTGGCAACAGCATTTGAGAGAGGTATGGGATGGTTTTGGGAGAGGTGCTAGGGTATTTGGGGAGAGGTGCAATAAATTGATGGGGACCTCTCCCAGGCAATCGGCCCCACAGGCACCTGAGAGGCATTTTCTGCGGGAGAGGCCTCGGCAAAAAAAACGCACCTCTCCCAAAAACAGCGCTCACCTCTCCCAGAAACTGTGACCACCTCTCCCAGAAACGGCCACCGCTGCTCCCAAAGCCTTGCCGCCTGCGCTGGGGGGAAGAGTTAATCGGGCGGTGCTATTTGATTATTCGGTTGAATTGCTTATTTTTGCTCACAAATAACAAGGACAATATGATTTCTTAGGAAATCTTATTTGACGGGCTTCCTTCAAATCTGGTAAATTTAATTGTGGCCTGCCATTAAGGTTTCCCATATGCTTGAGTATGGGAAACTTTGGCATACAAGAAGGCCTTACCAGAGCCCGAAGGAGTGTTAAAGATGTCCCATACTCTTTTTCCCGTCAGCCATAAATCTACTGCCGGGAAAAAGGAAGAATAAAGTGATGTTTCGTTCAAGCATGAATCTTTTCCTCCGGCAGTTTTTCATTACTATGAAAAAAAGTGTTTTCATACTGTTTCTTCTGGTATCGATTGTATCGTGTTCCGACACAGTCCGGATAGAATCCGAACTGGACAACATGGAATTGCTCCTCCAAAATTCTCCCGACAGTGCATTAGGACAGCTTCAAAGGATGGACACCGAATCGTTATCCCGCAAGAAACTCCAGGCAAGGTACGCCTTGCTCTATTCGATGGCACTGGATAAGAATTACATTGATATAAGTAACGATTCGCTTGCCCGCGTGGCGGTGGATTACTATTCACGGCGCCGCGACCAGTACCATGCTATGCTCTCGTGGTACTCTTTGGGACGGGTTCAGATGAATGCATCCCGCCACGCCGATGCCATAATATCATTTATTGAGGCCGGAAATATGGCAGAAGAGATTCATGATTATCACTATCAGGGACTGATATGCCGTAATATCGGTGATTTATATAGTCGTCAAAATGATACGGAGGAAGCATTAAAGCATTATTCGGAATCGGTGTCTTCCTTTGAAGCTATCGGAGAAGAGAATTATGCCTCCTACTCTCTGTTTCCGATGGCATTGGCCTATCATAACTTGGGACTCAAAGAAAAATCGGATTCTGTGTTTGCCCGTCTGGATCAGTACTGCTCTAAAACGGAAGACATTTATTTGCAAAATACAATATCAGTGGCAAGAGGCGTAATCGCATTATTGGAGAATGAAGAAAATGCTACTTATGCCGTAAGTAGTATCAAGACAGGTATCAACGGTCGGATTCGTCCGGAGGATGCCGGGTATTTAATGTATGCCTACGCGTGTCTTGGGCAGGCCGATTCATCTGAGTATTATGGCGCCATTGCGAGCCAAAAGGCAATAACGCCATTGGATTCGGCTCGTTATTATGCATTGCTGTCCCGTACGCAGAACAGGCGTGGAGATTATCAATCGGCCTTGCATTATCAGAATTTGGCTGTGGACATTCAAAACCGGCTGATGAACAAGCGGGAAAGCATGTTTATCTCCAATAGCCTGGCGCAATATCATCAAATGAAGGCAGACAAAGCTAAGGCTGTTACCGTCCGTACGCGCATTCTGTTTGTTACTACAGCGCTATTCTTGCTTTTATTGCTTTTGTTCCTTCTTCAACGTTTAAAAATAAGGTCGATGCAAAATCGGGAGAAAGACAGAAAGATAGCGGAGATGGAGGCCAGAATACAGGAGGACCTGGCAAGGACAGATGAAACCTTGAAAGAAATCCAGGGCCTGAAGAATGAAAAGGACCAGATTCTTTCCACTTTGGCATCGTCTGTTTTGGAACAAATGATAATGGTCAATAAGTGGTCGGAAGCATATTACGGCATTTCAAAAGAAGACAAGAATTGGCATCGGCACTTGGATATAGATTATATAGAAAAGAAAGGGGACATCATGCGCCATTTCTGCGAATCCCTTGAGGCTGTCAGGAAAGATGATCAGTGGTTCTCCCAAATAGAAGAGAGCGTGAATCTCTATAAAGATGGACTTATGGCAAAAGTCAGAGAGGCTTGTTATCAACCGAATCAGAAGAAACAGCAGATGGATGAATCCGATTTCAGAACCCTTCTTTTGATGTTCGCAGGTTTACCGGACAAAACGATCGCTTTTTTTCTGGACTTATCGTATGGGGCAGTAAGGATGAGACGGTTAAGATACCGGGATTACTTCAGCCGTTTACCTTCGGAGGATGCTTCTATTTTTATAGGAGCACTTTCTTAGTGTGACATCTTATTTTCTCGTAAGCATTTGAATAAAAACCTGTTAGAAAGAATCAATGTGACATGTTTTTTCTTGTTTTCCCACGTGAAAACCAGGAACTTTGTTGAACGAAACATTCACTTTTATTCTTAAACAGTTCTTTATGAAAAAAAATTCATTGCTATTGAGCGTGATCGGTCTGCTGACTGTATCAATGCTGCTGCCTGCCTCTTTGAGTGCAATGCGTGTTCAGGGAGATGATCCTACTCTTATTGTCATTCTTCCTCCTGCCACATCCCCTGAAGGTGCTCCCCGCAGCCCGGCCTTCAATCCCTTCACGGCGTACCTGAATGGAGATGCTGTTGTCCTTAACTGTTCCGCGCCTTACGGCAATGTGGCTGTAACACTCATTTCCACGGCGGGCGACTATTACACCACCGTATTCGACACGGAAGACGGCTCCGTCATCATTCCCGTCAGCGGATTGTCCGGGCACTATACCCTCCTGCTCACAATCGCGTCGGGGAGCCAGTTCATCGGAGAGTTCGACATGTAACCAAAACCAGAAGGCGTATGAAACACATAATAAAACATCTACTACTATCTTTCCCTCTTCTTCTGGTTTTCGGCTGTACGGAGGAATTGATTAGCCCGGATGATCCGGAGAATGTCAAAACGCAATCCCTGAAAACAAAAGCTTCTGATCTGGAGGAAGCTTATCATTATTGGTATCAGGGAGAGACCATACCTCTGACTCTTAACCCTGAATTTGTCAATTTACTTCTTGCCGATCCCGACATCAGTGATGCAGAACTGATGGGGTTGAGCCGGGAGATGCATCTGGTAGCGGACAAGGACTCCCGAGACAAGGGACTTGTAAAAGTCCGTTTCGTGGAAAAGCCCTCATGCCTTGACGAATACAATATCAGCGTTGCAACAATTAGGAAGGACCCCCGCATCCATGGTGTGTATCCTTACTTTGAGCGTGGCGGCGGAGCCGACCCGATAGGAACGTCAAACATCTTTTACCTAAAACTTAAAGGGGAAGGCGATTACGATCCGGAGCCAATGCAGCAAATGGCCGAAAAGTACGACGTGAAGATTGTGAAGGAGGTGCCCTACATGCCGGATTGGTATATCCTGTCTGTTGAGGAATCGAACTTTGAGAACAGCATTGACGCAACCAACTGCTTCTATGAATCCGGGGAATTTGCCGATGTGGATCCGGCGTTCATGTTCGATTTCCAGCCGTGCACGGTTAATGATCCGTATTATAGCATGCAGTGGGGACTGAATAACACTACGTATCCTGACTATGATATCAATGTAGAAGGCGCGTGGGATTATGCAACGGGGTCGGGAGTCACAGTGGCAATTGTTGACAGAGGTATTGACCACTCGCATCCGGATATTTCTTCAAATATACATACATTAAGTTACGATGCGAAACAGAATATTGTTCCAAATACAATTGTTAGTAATCATGGAACTTCTTTAGCCGGAATTGTAGGAGCTGTCGCCAACAATAATGCTTATATTGCTGGAGTCGCTCCCAATTCCAAGATAATGGATATTAGACATAATTTGCTTCCCGGGGAAACTGCATCCTCTGAATTGGCTAGCGGTATTTCATATGCCTGGCAAAATGGCGCGGATGTTATCAATTGCTCATGGGGCAGCTTTGATGGTCCCGACGGGTCCAATTATCTCAATACGCCCATACTTAATAATGCAATAAGCAATGCACTGACTTTAGGACGAAACGGGCGCGGGTCTGTTGTTGTCATGGCTTCTGGTAACACGGATGATAATAGTTTTTCGATGGCCTATCCCGCCAAACATGATGAAAGGGTCCTGGCCGTTGGGTCAGTTGGGCAAAGCGGATATCGGGCGTGGGGTTCAGGCTATGGCTCCCGTTTAGACATTGTTGCTCCGGGTGAAGATATATGGTCAACAACACCCGGCTCAAGTATTGAGTGCCATAGTGGAACTTCTGTGGCAACGCCGCATGTGTCCGGATTAGCGGCATTGATTCTGTCTGCAAATCCAAATCTGACACGTGAAGAGGTCGTACGGCTAATTGAATTGACGGCAAAGAAGATTAGCCCGGGCGGCTCCTACACATATTATCAAACACAAAACCGATACAATGGTACCTGGAATCAGGAAGTAGGATATGGCTTGGTAGATGCTGCGGCAGCAGTGTCTTATGCTTGGTATAGTCATCTGACTCCTCCTTCCGGAAGTCCTTCTATTGATGGTTATGTTCCTATGGGAGCAATTAACTATGGTGATGGCACCATTGTTATCAACAGTTATCCAAATGTAACGGCTTATTTTGGGTTGCCCAGTTCTATATCCAACTCTGCATATACATACTATTGGCATTTTACCACATCCGGAGACCCTTATTGGGCCCCGACATTTAATTATGTCGGGAACAATGATGGAATTGAAATGAATCTCCCACGTCCCAGCGTTAATTCTGTGTTGAGCTTGTCGTGTGAAGTATTCAACGGCTCAACATATGTGTGCACGGCGCATCGTAATTTTGACATCTGGAGAGATTTACCTTAACCGCTTGATAATTCGGTTGTATTGCTTATTTTTGCATAAAACGGAGACGTATTTCCAGTATTTGTGGATTTAATAAATAGGACACATTTCAGTTTATTGCTATGAAGCATTTCCTGCCCCTGGTATATCTCCTATTGCTACAGATGCTGCTTCCCTCCTGCGTCCGTGACGTGGTTATGGACGCAAAGGAGAAGCCGCAAGTGGTGGTGACGTGTATCCTGACAGACGACCAGGAACAGAAACTGCAGTTGTTTTACACCAAGGGAGCGTCACAGTCTGAGGTGTTGCCGGTAACGGAGGCTGTAGTTACACTGTTTGAGAAGCGATGGGAAAAGAATGAATACAAGGAGGTTGGCCGTTTTAAGCGGAGTCAGGGAAGTGAATGGAAGCTTGCCTATAGAGCCATTCCCGGGTGGTATTACCGGCTGGAGGTGGAGGTGCCCGGTTATGCCCCCATTTCCGCGGAGCAGACCATGCCGGAAGTGGCAAAAGTGATGGCTCGGAGCGTAACACCTTATCAAAGCATTCTGATGTCACGCGGGCTTCATTTCCCTAATGGTCAAGCTTACGAAGGGAATGTTTTTGTTCCCAACGCGGAAGACTTCAAGTCGCTGCCCTTGGGCGTCAAGTGTTATAATGTTCTGGACCTTCCGGATCCGGTATGGATCTTTGCCAGGAACTACGATTCGGAAACGGGAGAACACTACATTGTAGAGGAAATCTGCACCGAATGTACCCTGGTGGACAACTTCAACACAACGGGAGAATATTATGTCGCCCCTGAGCGGACTGATATTCCCAATCCTTATGTAGAAGGGTCCCATGTGGCCAAACTGGCACCTCAACTAGAGGGGAAGCCGCTTCATCGGCGCTATCTGCGATTCCCGGCGAAAGACCTTTCGGAGGCAAAAGGCTGGTGGTTCATGTTGGCGGGCAGCATGCAGGAGAAATACAATTGCAAAGATTTCTATCAGAAGTATTACGGGGACAAATATGGATTGACCAATCCTTTGTCGCCGGACGAGGGGTATATCGAAGTTTCTGCTGTTACCAGTGAATTAGACGAGTATCTTGTTGACGCCCATCATAAAAAGGAGTTGCAGGAGTCGTCAGACCTTTCGGCTATATACATCCGTGACAATACATATACCAATATAGTGGGTGGCTTGGGGATATTCGGTGCGCGGACAGTGCGTCGGTACCAGTGGTCGGGCGAATATGAGTATGTGGATGATGGATTGACTCATCATTATTATAGCGGGGCATGCAAAGGGACGGGGTTTCCGTATATTCCTCAGACAGAGTGGTGGGCGGACTTATGAATGTAATGGAAGTGTTTTTATGAGAATAAGTGTACAATTCTATCTTTTGATACTATTTTTACCTATGCTTCCCTCCTGCGTCCGTGACGTGGTCATGGACGCAAAGGAGAAACCGCAAGTGGTGGTGACATGTATCCTGACAGACGAGCCGGAACAGAAACTGCAGTTGTTTTACACCAAGGGAGCGTCACAGTCCGAGGTGCTTCCGGTGACGGAAGCCACCGTCACGCTGTTTGAAAAGCGATGGGAAAAGAATGAATACAAGGAGGTCGGTCGTTTTAAGCGGAGTCAGGGAAGTGAATGGAAGCTTGCTTATAGAGCCATCCCCGGGTGGTATTACCGGCTGGAGATAGAGGTGCCCGGGTATAGCCCTATTTACGCGGAGCAAACTATGCCGGAAGTGGCAAAAGTGATTGCTTTATCCTGGTTCCAGTACATTGATTATTATTATGAAAAAGGTCTGCATTTTCCATCATGGATTCCCGAAGACCACTTTATTCCCAATGCAGAAGACTTCGAATCGCTGCCCCTTGGTACGAAATGTTATTATTTTCTTGATCTTCCGGATCCCGTATGGATTTATGCGATGAACTATGATCCGGAAAAGGGAGAACACCGTATTGTGGAGGAAATCTGCACCGAATGTTCCTTTGTCGATGATTTTAATACAACGGGGGAAAGCTATGTAGCCCTTGAGCGAACGGATATCCCTAATCCATGTGTGGAAGGGTCCCATGTGGCCAAACTGGCACCTCAACTAGAGGGGAAACCGCTTCATCGACGCTATCTGCGATTCCCGGCGAAAGACCTTTCGGAGGAAAAAGGCTGGTGGTTCACGCTAGCAGGCAGCATGCAGGGAAAGTATAATTGCAAGGACTTCTACCAGTATTATTATGGAGACAACGGATTAGCCCGGCCATTACTTCCGGACGAGGGGTATATCGAAGTCTGCGCCGTGTCGAAGGATTTTGACGACTACTTGATGGATGCGCACGAGCGGCAGCAGATACAGCAGTCGTCCGATTTGACAACCATATACCTGCGGGACAATTCGTACACCAATATAACGGGCGGATTGGGGATATTCGTCGCACGGACGGTGCGTCGATACCAATGGTCCGGAGAATATGATTATATAGACGACAACAAGGTGACAAAACCTTATAGTGGGCGTGGGGCAGATAACGTTTTTTGTATTGAAGAGGAGCAATGGCCGAGTTGGGGAATCGAATGAAAATAGCCATGACACAACTATTCTGCAGGGCATGGACATGCCTGCTGATTTTTTCGAGCCTTAGCCTGTCGGCCCAGGAGACGCACTGGCGCGACACGCTTGCGGCGGCGGTCAAGACAGACACGCGCCGCGTGGCGCAGGGGATCGGCTCGCTTCAGACCGGGTTGGAAGGCCTTCGCGGGGTGGTGTCGCCTCTTGGCGAAGGTGACCCCATCCGCTGGGCCCAGGGACTCCCCGGAGTCACCACGGGGGCCGACGGCACCACGGCTATGTACGTTCGCGGCGGCGGTTCCGGCAACAACCTGTTCTCGCTGGACGGAGTGCCGGTGTACGGCTATTCCCATATCCTGGGCCTGACGACAATCGTCCCCACGCAGGCGATAGAAAGCGCCCGGCTCACGAAAGGAGGTTTCGAGGGGCCAGACGGCAACTTCACGGCGGCGCATCTTCGGATTGTGAGTAAGACTCCCTCCATGACCCGGCGCACCGGAGTGGCGCTGAACAACTTCCTGGCGAGCATGGACACGGAAGGGCCCATCGGCAAGCGCTTTTCCTATCAGCTGTCGGCCCGGATCTCTCCCCTTGCGTGGGAGTATCGTGCGCTGCGGGGGGCGCTCCCGTCACTTCTGGGCGGGCTGGACAATTTTTCGGCCGGCGTGGGCGATGTGTACGGGAAACTGCACTTCCAGATTGACGGCACCCAGTCCCTTTCCGCCTCTTTCCTTGGAAGCCTGGACCAGTATGGGTTCAATATGGGAGAGGACTCGCATGAGGAGATGGGCTGGCACAACCTGCTGGGAATGGTAAAGTATCGCCGGGAGAAGGGGCGTACGGATATGGAAGTGACACTCTCGGGAAACGCCTATGGGAGTAACCAGCGCCAGGACAAGCTGTTCCGAGGGAAGGAGAACCATCTCTCGCTCCGGTCTACACTTGAAGAGTATTGCCTGCAGACGGGCTTCTACCACCGCTTGTGGAAAGGCCGATTTCTGCTGTCGGAGGGGGTGAACTTGCGTTATGCCCGCTTTGAACCGGGACAGATCGGGGAAGAAGGCCGACGTGAGAGAACCCTCCTGGCCGTTGCCTGGCTTCAGGGGGAATACCGGATTCCCGACCGGCTGTCGGTCCGTCTAGCCGTGAGGGGAAACCATTATCACAATTACGACATCGCCATCTGGGACAACCGCACCCGGGTGTATGGCGATACGGGGGTGCATAACGATCCCGAACTGAGCTTTTCCGCGAAATGGAACTTTACCAAGCATCTGGCGCTGGAAGCCACCGCCGACCGGATGATGCAGTATTACCACACGTTGGAAGGCCTTCCGGTGGGCTGGTCGCTGGACATGGTGGTGCCCACCGGGGAGATGATTCCCCAGGAGAGTGCCTGGCAGGGAAATGCGGGGCTATCCGGACAGTTCGGAAGCCACAGTTTCTCTGTGGGGGGCTTTTACAAGCGGATGGAGAACCTGATATACTACAAGTATTCGCAGGCGCTGTTCAGCGGGGTGTTGTCCAAGTGGGAGAAGCATGTGGAACTGGGAAACGGCCGTGCGTACGGCTTGGAGTTCCTGTATGAGTTCCAGCAGAAAGACTGGTATGCGCGGGTGGCTTATACCCTGTCCAAGACCACGCGGGAGAACTTCCCGTCATTCTACGAAGGACGTCCTTTCCACGCGCGCTTTGACCGTCGGCATGTTCTCAATGCCACCGCACAGTGGCGCGGCCTCAGCGCCACCTTTATCCTGCAGAGCGGCCACTGGGAGAACGGCGCTGCAGAGACCTACGAAATGCCCCTGCTCGGAGACATTTCCTGGCAGGCCGATTATTACTCCGGCGTGAACAACTACCAGATGCCCACGGTGCTCCGTCTGGACCTGGGCTACCAGTTCGGCTTCAAGACGGGCATCCTGTCGCACCAAGTGAACGTGGGCGTGTGCAACGTGACCAACCACTTCAACCCCTTCATGCTCTACTTCGACACGCAGACGGAGTCCTGGAAGGAAATCGCCCTCCTCCCCATCCTCCCCAACTTCAGCTGGCGGGTGTCGTTCTGATTCCGGTACGTGGCATTACGCAAAATCGAACAAAAAACGTGTAACGCCGTGTACCCCGGCACGTGGCATTACGCAAAATCGGGCAAAAACGCGTAATGCGGTGTTCTGTGCTCACGCCCGGGCACAAAAACACCCCCGAAACGTTCCCGCACGGCTATCCAGACCACCTCCGGGCACAAAAACACCCACAAATCGTGCCCGCACAGCTTTCCGGGCCACACCGGAGAACGGTTTCCGGGAGAGGTTCTATGTGGTTTTGGGAGAGGTGGTAGGGTATTTTGGGAGAGGTGCAATAAATTGATGGGGACCTCTCCCAGACAATCGGCCCCTCAGACATCTGAGAGGCATTTTCCGTGGAAGAGGTCTCGGCAAAAAAAACGCACCTCTCCCAGAAACTGCGACCACCTCTCCCAGAAACGGCCACCGCTGCTCCCAAAGCCTTGCCGCCTGCGCTGGGGGGGAAGAGTTAATCGGGCGGTGCTATTTGATTATTCGGTTGAATTGGGACCTCCGCCGTAACGGGTCTGCAGGAGAATAAAGAGTATGTGCTGCACTATTCCTGCGACGGAAGTTACATCCCCATCAACTTCCGCTATCACAAGGGCCTGAGAATGGTCCTGGATGCAGCGCAGTATCGGGAATAGACTTTCCGAAAGGTGTCGGCTCTGATTAAGTGACCTGAGAACCTGGATTAGGCGAGTCTTAGAGGTCAATTCTTAGCGCCAGGGGCTCCTGGGAAAGGTTTTTTGGGAGGGTTACCGTAACCTTTCCATTTTTGACGCTGGTCTTCAGCTTTTTGCCGTTATTGAGGAGGGTGACTTTTCCCTTGGGCAGGTTGCCGCTCCATTCCAGGGTTTCCGGCAGGGTTTCTCCGTCGGGGAGGGCATAGACCGCATAGAGCGTTTTGCCATCCTTGGCGGCGCTGAACCAGAGCCGGCCGTCGTTGTAGTCCGGGGTGATGCGGGTGTTGTATATGGCTTCTCCGCATCGGCCCAGCCACTGGCCGATTTCCCGGAGAATCACCGCGGCGCGCTCTTCAATCAGGCCTTCCGGGGTGGGGCCCACGCCCAGCACCATGCAGCCGCCCTTGGCCACAATCTCCGCCAGGGTCCCGATTACGCGACGGGCGCTCTTGTACGGCTGGTCCTTCACCCAGCCCCAGTCGTTGCCCAGCGTGATGCAGGACTCCCAGGGGTGGTTCAGCTGCCGAGCCGGCACGTTCTGTTCCGGGGTCTGGTAATTCTCATTGGGCCCGCCGATGGTGCGGTCCACGCACAGCAGGCCCGGGCTCACCCTCCTGGCCTCCGGCAGAATCTCCGGCAGGCCAACCTGTTCCCCGCTGATCCAGCCGCCGTCCAGCCAAAGGATGTCCAGCTTGCCGTATCGGCCTCCGGTGAGCTCCCGGAGCTGGTTTTGGGTATAGGTCACGTATTTTTCCCACCACTCCGGATGCATGTCCACTTTGTAATTGATGTGACGGTTGGGGGTGGCGTAATAGGGGTTCCAGAAGCCGTCGCAGTGCCAGTCCGGCTTGGAAAAATAGGCCCCGACCAGGAAATCCTGTGCCCGGAAGGCGTCGAACACGTACTTGGCGGCATCGGCCTTGGGGTTTCCTTTGAACGGACCGGCCTTGGCGATGGAGAAATCTGTATAGGCGCTGTCGAAAAGGCAAAAGCCGTCGTGGTGTTTTGTGGTGAAAATCATGTACTTCATGCCGGCGTCCCGGAACACCTGCGCCCACTGCTCCGGGTTAAAGCGCACAGGGTTGAACTCCTTGCTCAGACCCCAGTACCACTGCTTGTAGCCCTCGTAGGTGCTGCCCTCCGGACGTACGATCCAATCTTCGTTGCAAAGGTTCCAGGATTCTACGATGCCCGGTACCGAATACAGCCCCCAGTGCATCAGGACGCCGAATTTCAGGTCCTGCCACCGGTCCAGTTTTTCCAGTACGGCCGGGTCTTCGGGCCAAATGTAGTTGTCGTTGGTGTTGTCCTGCGCCCGCAGGGGCAGGATAGCCATAAGAACGACCGAAAGAATGAGAAGCCTTTTCATCGCCAAAAATACTTTCCGTAAATATACGAAAAAGGTGGAACTGGTCAGATATCTAAAGCACAAAAACTGCATTTCTTGGCTCCAAGTGTGCTTTAACCAGTCTTTGCACCCTGGTCTAAGGTACACTTTGGCTGCTGCAACGGAAATCATGTGCTTTAGAGAAAAGAGGTTGACAGAAAATGATTACCTTTACGGAAACTTCGTGCCTGTATGAACCGAATTCTGCCCTTCTTGCTGCTTCTGGCCATGGTTGCCTGTACTTCCCGGCAGGCGGCGGCTCCGGACCCTGTGGATTATGTGAACCCCCTCGTGGGCACCTTGTCCACGTATAACCTCTCTACCGGCAATACCTATCCGGCGGTGGCGGTGCCCTGGGGCATGCATGCCTGGACGCCCCAGACCGGGGCCGACGGGGACGGCTGGACCTACCGCTACGACGCCACGCACATCCGCGGCTTCAAGCAGACCCACCAGCCCAGTCCCTGGATCAACGACTACGGCGCTTTCTCGCTGATGCCCGTCACCGGGGAGTCCGTATGGGAGGAGTCTGCGCGCGGCAGCTGGTTCTCCCATAAGGCAGAAAAAGCCACTCCTTACAGTTACAGCGTCTATCTGGCCGACTATGACGTAACCGTGGAAATGGTTCCGTCGGCCCATGCCGCGGCGTTCCGCATCCAATATCCGGCCGGACGTCCCGCTTATCTGGTGGTAGATGCCTATGCAGGCGGCCGGGCGGAGCTAGTGGACAGCCATACGCTCTCCGGCGTGAGCGTCCAGAACCACGGCGGCGTGCCGGAGGGTTTCGGCAACTATTTCGTCATCCAGTCCGACGCCCCCATGGAACAGGTTCCTGCGGGGGATCATACGGTGCTGGTCAGGCTTCCGGAGGGGCGGGAAGTGAATCTTCGGGTGGCGTCGTCTTTTATATCGGCACAGCAGGCCCGGCTGAACCTCCGGGAAGCGGAAGGGGGACTGGAGGCGATGAAAGCCGATGCCCGGAAGGCCTGGAACAACGTTCTGGGCCGGATAGAGGTGGAAGACCCCGACCTGGACCACCTGCGCACTTTCTACTCCTGCCTGTACCGCTGTCTGCTTTTCCCCAGGGACCTGTCAGAGACCGATGCCGCGGGGAACGAAGTCCACTATAGCCCGCATAACGGCCAGATTTGCAGCGGGCCGCTTTACACCGACACCGGCTTCTGGGACACCTTCCGGGCCCTGTTGCCGCTGGTGAACCTGGTGTATCCGGAAACGGCCGTCCGCATCCAGCAGGGGCTGGTGAACCATTACAAGGAGAGCGGTTTCCTGCCGGAATGGGCCTCTCCCGGCCACCGGGACTGCATGGTGGGGAACAACAGCGCTTCGGTCGTGGCCGACGCCTACCTCAAAGGCATCCGCGGCCAGGACATGGACGTGCTCTGGGAGGCCGTCACCCATGGCGCCCATGCGCAGCACCCCAGCGTGGGTTCCACCGGACGGGCAGGCTGGCGGCTGTACGACAGTCTGGGTTACGTGCCCTGCGACGCCGGCATCCCGGAAAGCGCCGCCCGCACCCTGGAATATGCCTATGCCGACTGGTGCATCTGGCAGCTGGGGCAGGCGCTGGGGAAGCCGGAGGCCGAGCTGGCCCCTTACAAGGCCGCGGCACAGAACTATCGGCATCTCTTTGACCCGGAGTTTGGCCTGATGAACGGGCGCCGGACAGACGGCTCCTTCCGTCGGCCTTTCAACCCGCTCAAATGGGGAGGCGACTTCACCGAAGGGAACAGCCTTCACTACACCTGGAGCGTCTTTCACGACATTCCCGGCCTGATGGAGCTGATGGGCGGGCCGGAAGCCTTCGCCGCCAAACTGGACAGCGTTTTCACCATGCCGCCGCTCTACGACGACTCCTATTACGGCTTCCCCATCCACGAGATTGTGGAAATGACGGTGATGGGCATGGGCAACTACGCCCACGGCAACCAGCCCATCCAGCACATGCTGTACCTGTACGACTGGTGCGGCCAGCCCTGGAAGACCCAGGCCCGCGTACGGGAGGTGATGGAAAAGTTCTACTCCCCCTGGGCCGACGGTTACTGCGGCGATGAGGACAACGGCCAGACATCGGCCTGGTACGTGTTCAGTGCACTGGGGTTCTATCCCGTGTGCCCCGGCAGCAATGAGTACGCGTTGGGCACGCCCCTGTTCCGGAAAGCGACGGTGCACCTGAGCGGCGGGGACCTGGTGATAGATGCGCCGGAGAATGCGGCCGGCAACTGCTACGTCCGGGGCCTGAAACTCAACGGCCGCCCGTGGGACGGGAACTACCTTAGGCACAGCGACCTGACATCCGGTGCCCGTCTCCGCTTCTCCCTCTCCGCCTCCCCTGACATCGCCCCGGAAGACCACCCTCGCTCCTCACTTCAGCACTGAAGTGATTGATACAGTGCTGTTTCTGTATTTATTGGTGCACAAAAAAATGCACCAATAAATATGGAACTCGTTGATATTGAGCTATATGAGTGCCGCAAGGGGGGGCTAGCGCCACTCCAGGGAAGAAGCGTTCACCAAATCGCTGTGGGATATCCGGAAGCCTTTGTTGCGGCCATCCAGGCGGGCACGTACGGGATGGGCGCCGCTGCGGGTGATCAGCAGCGTGTGGCCGTCGGGGAGCTCCACGGCAATGCGGTCAAAGGCCGGGCGGGTGAGGGTGTAGTAAGGGTCGGCAGGGCAATCGGGGTAGAACCCCAGCATGGAAAACACCGCCCAGGCGCTCATGGTGCCGGTGTCGTCGTTGCCGGGAAGGCCGTCCGGCGTATTCTTGTAGTGGTCGGCCAGAATCCTCTCTACCGTGCTCCAAGTCCATTTTTCCTGGCCTTTGAAGCGGGAGAACAGGTACGGATACACGATGTCGGGCTCGTTGGCGGGGTCGTACAGGCCGTCGTTGAATACCTTCTGCAGGCGCTTCAGATACTCCTTGCTGCCGCCCATCAGACGGGCATACCCTTCCACGTCGTGCGGCACGGCAAACGTATAGTTCCAGGCACTGCCTTCGTGGAAACCGGGGGCATTGGAGAAGTTGGCCCCGTCTGCCGGGTCGAAGGGGGAGAGGAACGTGCCGTCGGACCGGATGGGCCGAAGGCAGCCGTACTCGGCGCTGTAGTAGTTCCGGTAGCCCAGCGAGCGGCTCTTCAGCCGGGCCGCGTCTTCTTCATAGCCCAGCGAGGCCGCGAGTTGCGACAAGGCATAGTCGGCCAGGTAGTATTCCAAGGCGTGGGAGACAGAGTTGTCACCGGAGAAGTCGGCCGCGAAATAGCCCAGCGGGATGTAGCCGAAGTCCAGATAAGGGTCGTTGTCGGGCCGCATCCGGTTCTCGGTCCCGGGCGTGTCGGCGCTCTTGAGAAAAGCTTCGTAGGCCTGCCGGATGTCGAAATCCCGCACCCCCTTGAGCCAGGTGTCGGCGATCATGCAGATGGCGGGGTCTCCTTCCATGGTCCAGGTTTCCCGGCCGAAGAGTTCCCATTTGGGCATCCACCCCCATTCCCGGTACATGTCCACCATGGAACGCACCATGTCCAGCTGTTTTTCCGGATAGAGCAGGGTAAGCAGCGGATGCAGGTTGCGGTAAGTGTCCCAAAGGGAGAACACGGTGTAACGGTTCCCGCCCGTGACGGTGCCGATTCCTTTTTGCCGGAGCACCCTCAGGGGCTGTCCGGCCGGTCCGGTGGGAATGTTGTAGTTGTCCTCCGCATCGGAGTTCCCGAACTCCATCAGCGGGTACTGCCCGTTCACATCGTTCAGGATGTTGGGGTGGATCAGGCAGTGATAAAGGGCGGTGTAGAAAACGGCCAGCCTGTCGGGGGTGCCGCCTTCTATCCGGATTCGGCCGAGGTCTTTTTCCCAGGCGGCTTCGGCCGCGGCGCGTACGCTGTCAAAGCGGAACCCTTGCTGCTCGGCATCCAGGTTCTCGCGGGCATTGGCCGTACTCACAAAAGACACGCCCATCTGTACCAGGATTTCTTCCCCGGGCGCCAGGCTGTCGTAGTGGAACCAGAAGCCGATATCGTCTCCGCTCAGTTCCCGGGAATAGGCCTTGTATAGCTTGTAGTTGCCCTCATCGGGGTCCCAGGCGGCTTCTGCGCCCATCGGCCTTTGTTTTTTCCAGTAGCCGCAGCTGGAAGGGAGTTTGCTCACCCGGAGCACGAAATAGACGGGAAACACCGCCTGGTTGTTGTAGCAGAACCCGCCCATGAGCTTGGTGCCCTCGATTTCCGTCTCGGAGACTTTCCGGAGGGTGGCTCCGCTCTCGTTGGTCAGGCCTTCGCCCAGGTTCAGGAGGATGTTCCCTTCGCCGCCGGGGAACGTGTATCGTTCCAGGGAGGTCCGGGGGGTGGCGGTCACCTGGGCCCGGATGCCGTTGAGGAGCTGGACGCCATAATAGCCGGGATGCGCCTCTTCCTCCGTGAATTCACAGCCGTAGAGGTGGTAGTCGGCCTGGACGGGACCGGTGGTGGGCATGGTCAGGAGCGCACCCAGCTCCGGGCAGCCCACGCCGGAGAGGTTCACATGCGAGAAGCCTGTGAAATAGCGGTTCTCGGCGGTGTACGGGGTGCTCCACCAGCGACTGTCCTTGTCATAGACATTCAGGCTGGAGCCCATGACATTGAAGGGCGACACGCTCATCATCCCGTTGGGTGTGACGGCCCCCGGGTTGCAGGCGCCGTAATTGGCCGTGCCGATGAACGGATTCACATGGGAGGTAACCCCCTGGGCGTGCAGGAGCGCTCCTGAAAGCAGGAAGGTCAGGAGGGTTGCGGCTTTCATTTCAAGGTGGCTTTAAGGACGATGGTGTCTTTGATTCCGCTGATGTCTTCGCCCTCTTCCTTGCGCTCGATCAGGCGGAACAGGTATTCGGCGGCCTTGCGGGCTATCTCCGGCAGCGGTTGCAGGACATAGGAAATGGCCGGATTGAAGAAGTTGTACACGTTGGAGTAGTCGAACCCCACGATCCGGATGTCTTTCTGGATGTTCACGCCCTTCTTGAAAAGGGCCTTGAGGACGGCGACGGAAGGCACGTTGGACGCGGTGATCAGCCCGTCGGTCCCCTTGCGGAGCACCTCGTCGGCCACGGCATCCGCGTCCGCATCCGAGAGGTTGAAGGGCAGGTGGTAGATATGGGCATCCGGTCCCATGACCTCCCGGAAGCTTTGTTCGCGGTCTGTCATGGAAGAGATGCGCATGGCATAGGAGACCATCTCGATCTTCCGGGCGCCCTGGCTTCGGATGGCGCCCAGGGCCTGCCGCATGGCGTCGGCATTGTCGGTGAGCACGGAAGGGACCTCGAATCCGGGGAGGTGCCGGTCAATGACCACGAAGGGCCTCCCGGAGGCAATCAGCTGCTGCATGCCGGCCGCCCCGTCCTGGGTGGGAACCACCACGAACCCTTCCACGTCCTTTTCCAGGAACGACTGCACCAGCCGCCGGAACTGTTCGGGATCTTCTTCGGTATTGCCGAAAAACACCGTGTATCCATGCAGGTGCGCCATCTTTTCCAGGTAATGGGCGATGGTTCCGTAAAAGATATTGCCCATGTCGGAGAGGATCACGCCCAGCGCGTGGGTGCGTCCCTGGCGGAGCATGCGGGCGGCGGAGCTGGGACGGTAGTCCAGCCTTCTGGCCACTTCCAGGATGCGCTCCTTGGTGGCTTCGCTCACGCGGTATTTCTGTTTTCCGTCGGCCCCGATGCGGTTGTTCATGACAAAGGAAACCAGGGCGATGGAAACTCCGGCCTCTTGGGCTATATCCTTGATGGTGATATTCTTGGGCATATCAGTACAGGTAAGTTGTGGCTTGTTTTGGCTTTTTTCCGGGCAGCAGGGTAAAGGCGTCTTCCGGGACAATCTCCAGGCGGGAAGCTTGTCTGCAAAAGCGGAACGGCGCCGTTCCCGTTACGGTAAACAGCCCGGTGTCCAGCCAGGAGGTGTCTGTGTAATAATCCGTTCCGTCTTTAACCTCCCGGACGGTCTTGAAAGGGGCGTGGGCGTGGGAGTCCGGTTCCCGGCCGAAACAGGTCCAGGGGCCCTGGCCAGCTGAAAGGCGGAAGGCGAAGGCGGGACTCTCCACTTTCAGGATACCATCGGGCCGGAGGGTGAAACGGGCCGTGCTCCGGCTTCCGTCGGGAAGGGCGTACTGCGCCTGGAGCACCACGCCGCCCTCCTGTACCAGATAGCTGCATTGGGCCTGGGTGGAGGAGGCGGGGGCCAAACCGCCTTCCAGATACTCTTTTCCTTTTATTTTCAGGGATTTCACGCTTCCTTCGGCCCGGTCGAAGACCATCTCCACCTCTTTTCCGCGAATGACCAGCCGCGTGTCTCCTTCCGTGACGCCAAGCATGCCGCCGGCTTGGGGCGCCGGTTCCTTCGGGCTTTCCTGCAGCTGGAATTCCGCCGTGGCCAGGACAGCCCCTTTGTCTTTTCGGGAAACCGCTTCAAACAGCAGACGGTATTCCCCGGTCTCCTTGCAACGGGGCAGGGAGATGCGGAATGTCTCTTCTGCCTGGGGAGGCGTGTCGAAGTGCAGCGCTCTCCGGGGGAACAGACCCACGGGCTTTCCGTCGCGCTCTACCCGCCAGCGGACCTGGTAGTCAGCGAGGGAGGTGAACCGGCGGTGGTTGGTCACGGTAAACAGGCCTTCCTGCAGGTTTTCTGCACGGATGGACAGTTCCTGGCGCTGCTGTTTCAGGGCGCGGGATTCCGGGTCCGGTTTCCCCAACGTGTCCCGCTGCGGATACACGTAAAAGCCGATGCTGTCGGCCAGGGCGGCCAGCTCGGGTGTCAGCGGAGCCGTGTTGAGCGCATTGACATTGAGACGTTTCAGCCGGACCAGCTCTTCCAGGGCCTGGGAGCGGCCGGCAGCGTGGAAGTCGGCCCCCTTGAAGGGGACCTTCCTGCCGTTTACCAGGAAAGTATCCCGGCTCTGCGTGGGAAGGATGCTCCGGAAGCCCACCGGGAACACGCTTTCATGTCCGTTTACAAGCAGGTGAAGGGTGTATAGTTCAGGCGTTTCCGCCGTCCAGGGCCGGATGTCCTGCAGGTGCTCCGGATAGGTACGGACTACACTGTCTGCACGGTAGGCGGCATCGGCCAGTACACGGCCGTCCCGGTCCTTGATCTCATAGAATACTTCCGACGGCCGGGCAGCGTGCAGCTGCATCTGGAAAAGGCCGGTTTGTGAGTCCGGGTCCCAGCGGGCGTCGACAGCATAGCTGAGCCCGTCTGTACCCGAAGGTGCAGGCTGCCCCTGCCCTTCCGGCTTCCTGCTGCAGGCAAGGAGCGTCAGGGCAATCGCTATGAGCGCTCCCGCTTTCATTTTTTGCTATGGGCACTCCGGCTCACACGTTTTTGGCCCTTTTTGCGTTCCTCGGTGTGCTCCGGCACGGCGGGTTCCACGTTTTCGGCGTTATTTGCGTTATCCGACGTGCCCGGACGCTCCGGTTCCACCAGTTCGTAGTCCAGCAGTTTCTGGTCCAGGTTGGTGCCTTTTACACGGATGCGCACCCGGTCTCCCAGACGCAGGGATTTGTGCGTGCGGCGTCCGATAGCCCGGTAATGGTCCTCGTCGAAGACATAGAAATCCTCCTTGATGGTCCTGTAGGGGACCATTCCCTCGATCTTGGTGGGATCGATCTCTACGTAGATGCCCCATTCCGTGACGCCGGAAATGTTGCCGTCGAACTCCTGGCCCACCTTGTCTTCCATGAATTCCACCAGTTTGTACTTGATGCTCTCGCGCTCTGCCTCTGCGGCCACCACCTCCCGTTCAGAGGCGTGCTTGCACTGGGCGGCGTAATAGTCTGCACTTTGGGAGTCGGCGCCGTTCAGGTACAGGGACAGCAGGCGGTGCACCATCATGTCCGGATAGCGGCGGATGGGGGAGGTGAAGTGGGTGTAGAAGTTGAAGGCCAGTCCGTAATGGCCGATGTTGTCCGTGGAGTAGCAGGCCTTGGCCATGGAACGCAGGGCCAGGATCTGGATGGCGCCCAGTTCCGGCTTTTCAGCCGCGTCTTTCATGAGGCCGTTCAGGGTTTTGGCGATATCCTTGCCGTTGTCGATGGGCCCCACTTTGTAGCCGAAATGCCCGGCGAAATCCCTGAGCCCGGCGAGTTTTTCCAGGTTGGGCTCGTCGTGCACACGGTAAACGAAGGTCTTGGCCTTGGCAACAGCCTTGCCGCCCATTTTTCCGCCGGTGGCCACATATTCGGCCACGGTGCGGTTGGCCAGGAGCATGAACTCTTCGATGAGCCAGTTGGCCTCTTTGGAGAACTTCTGGTGAACGCCTACGGGTTTGCCGTCTGCATCCACTTCCACTTTCATTTCCGGGCGCTCGAAGTTTACGGCGCCGGCCTTGAAACGCCTGTCCCTGAGCTTCAGGGCCAGTTTGTTCAGGACAAGCACGGCTTCTTTTACCGCTGCAGGGACTATCCCGCATTCGGTCCCTTTTCCGAATTCCTCTTCCATGGCCTTGTCTCCGGCTTCGATGATGGCCTGCGCCCCTTCGTAGTCGAAGCGGTAGTCGGATATGATTTCCGTCCGGCCCAGCCAGGGGTTGATGACCTTGGCCTGCGGGGTTATCTCGAAGACGGCCGAGAAAGTGAGTTTTTCTTCATTCGGCCTCAGTGAGCAAAGCTTGTTGGAAAGCTTTTCCGGCAGCATGGGTACGGTACGGTCTACCAGGTACACGGAGGTGCCGCGCTGCTGGGCTTCCTTGTCCACGGCCGATCCCGGTTGTACGTAGTAGGTGACATCGGCGATGTGCACGCCTACCTCGTAATTGCCGTTGTCCAGCTTGCGGAAACTGATGGCGTCGTCGAAGTCTTTGGCGTCCGTGGGATCTATCGTGAAGGTGAGGACTTTCCGGAAGTCCCGGCGATGGGCGCGGTCTTTGTCCGTGATGGTCTCGGAGATTTGGTCGGCCGCGTTCTCCACTTCCGGGGTGAAGCGGTAGGGGAGGCCGAACTCCGCCAGGATGGCATGCATCTCCGTATTGTTTTCTCCGGGCATGCCCAGAATGTCCACTACGTGGCCGTGCGGACCGGCTTCTCCCCGCTCCCATCCATCTACTACGGCCGCC
This sequence comes from uncultured Bacteroidales bacterium, assembly GCA_946187865.1. GTDB lineage: Bacteria > Bacteroidota > Bacteroidia > Bacteroidales > UBA932 > Cryptobacteroides. The sequence goes on along the minus strand of CAMHST010000011.1, from coordinate 5,873 downwards.
ACTTTCATGCCGCGCTCCCCGCCTTCCGGAACGGGGACGGAGATGTCGTAGGGCATGGTCTTGGAGTTCATGAGGACCCAGGCCTGTTTGCCCACAATATGCAGGATGCCCACGAAAGGCTTGTTGCTGCGCTCCAGCACGGCCACGATTTCTCCGCTGCGGCGTTTGGCCTGCCCGGTCTTTTCCTGGGTCACGGCCACCCGCACCCAGTCTCCGTGCAGGGCCCCGCGGGTCTTTGACGCCTTTACGTAAACGTCTTCCTCCTGGCCTTCAATGCGCACAAACACAAATCCTTCCCGTGACATCAGGGCTCTCCCTTCGTATTCGGGCACTATCTTTCTTTTCTTCTTCTTTCCTCCGGCGGACCTTCCGCCGTTTCTGCGGTTGTTTCGTCTTGACATGTATGTACTGTTGATGAATTCTGTGCAAAGATACAAAAAACTTGCTAAATTTTTAGCAGGTTGCACAGGGTTTGCTTGATTTTGTGGGCCTTGTACGCCGGCCGTGCTTTTAGCGGTACAGTTCGCGCAGTACGTCCAGGGACTTGACGCGGATGGGCTGTTCGGTGTGGAACTCCAGATAGCGGATCAGGATCTCGCAGAGGGAATTGCGGACTTCTCCGGAAAGGGGAATGAGCATGGACTCACTGAAGCTTGTTTCCAGGAAAGGCTTCAGGATCACGGCCTTGTCCCCGGCAAAGGGGGCGATGTCCTGGAAACTGGGACGAAAACCCATGGCGCCGGAGAGCTCCAGCAGGAAGCGAATATGGAAATTGGCAAAGTCGGCCGGAAGGGCATCCAGCGTAAGGATGCTGCCCACGCACCATTCGTACAGTCCGTCCTCGTTGGCTCCTTCCTGAAGGGTGCGGAACAGCACTTCGGCCAGAAACAGCGTCATGGTGTTCTTGTGCAGGTTCCCCCGGATACCGTTCAGGGCGTTCAGGGCATGGATGTTTTTTATCGACCACAGGTCCGATCTGGGGTTTTCCACTACGTCGGCCTCCAGGATGTTCAGCGGCAGGAACAGGGACATTCCGGCCTTTTTGGCCGACTGCACCAGAAAGCCACGCCGGCCCCACTCGCGCGAGAGCGTGTGTACCACGATGGCGCTTTCCTTCACTTTCGTGGTGGAAAGGACGATCAGCTCTGCCGCGTCCTTGGTCATTCCGGGCGAAGCGAAGAGTTTCTCAGGAATTCCGCCATGGCCCTGAGTGCCTTGCCGCGGTGGGAGATGGCGTTTTTCTCTTCCTCGCTAAGTTCGGCAGCCGTGACGTCGTAGCCGTCCGGGATAAAGACGGGGTCGTATCCGAAGCCGCCTTCTCCGTGGCGCTCCGTGGCAATCCGGCCTTCCATGATGCCGTCGAAAAAGTGCTTTTCGCCGTCCAGGATCAGCGTCACGGACGTGCGGAAGCGCGCTTTTCGCGTGGCATGGGGCGTGCTTATCCCCAATTCCCTGGCAACCGAAGCTTCCTGCTCCCGCCTGGCCATCTCCGAGAGGAGCTTCCGGATGTTGGCGGCGGGGTCTTTCTGCTCCCCGGCGTAGCGGGCGGTGTGGATGCCGGGCCCGCCGCCCAGGATGTCCACCTCCAGGCCGGTATCGTCTGCGAAGCAGTTGAGTCCGGTCTTGTTATAAATATACGCGGCTTTCTGCAGGGAATTGGCCCTGAGCGTGTTGCCGGTTTCCGGGATGTCTTCTTCAATCCCGGCTTCTGCGGGGGTAACGAGCTGGAAGCCCTCGCCAAGAATTTCTGCAGCTTCGCGGAGTTTGCCGCGATTGCCCGTTGCAAATACAATTTTCATAAATACACTTTTAACGGCCGCAAAGATACGTACTTTTTTTATAACTTTGCATTCTGGCATTGTTATTGCCCTTTTTCCCCTGATGATGAAAAGAATTGTTACCATACTTGTTTTGCTCTCTGCGTGCCTGTCGGCAGGGGCACAGTCCAAGAGTTTCACCCTGGGTCAGTGGGTGGAGATGCACAATGCCATTCTCAAGGAGCTCAACCGCTCTTATGTAGATTCCCTGGAAGTGGGACGGATAGAACGCGCCGGGGTAGATGCCATGCTGGGCGCCCTGGACCCGTACACCGTTTATGTCCCGGAAGAGGAGCAGGAAGACTTCCAGATGATGCTTTCCAGCACCTACGGGGGAATCGGCGCCGTGATTTACAAGCCGGATGTCAATGGCAATGTCATCATCAACGAGCCTTACGAAGGGTCTCCTGCCGCTCGCGCCGGACTGGTGTGCGGCGATGAGATAGAGTCTATCGACGGGGTTTCCACCCATGGACTGGAGAGCGGCGAGTGCAGCGAGAAAATGCGCGGAAAGCCGGGTACCACCGTGGTTTTCCGGGTGAAAAAGCTCCGCGACGGCGCCACCTGGAAGGCCGGGGACGTGATTGAGGTGCCGGTGGTGCGCCAGCGGATCGTGCTGCCTTCCATCGAGTATGCCGGCATGCTCAACGAAAAGGACGGTTACGTGCTCATGTCCAAGTTTACGGACGGCGTGGGCCAGGGAGTGCGGGACGCCTACAACAAACTCAAGGCCCAGGGCATGCAGCGCATGGTGCTGGACCTGCGCGGCAACGGCGGCGGCCTGCTGAACGAGGCCGTGAACATCGTCTCCCTCTTTGTCCCTAAAGGGTCGTTGGTCGTGACGGCCAAAGGGCGTGAGGCCGGCTCGGAGCAGGTGTACAAGACCGCTACGGAGCCTGTGGATACGCAGATTCCGCTCATCATCCTGGTGGATTCCTCATCGGCCTCGGCCTCGGAGATTGTTTCGGGGGCGTTGCAGGACTATGACCGGGCCACCATCATCGGCACACGTACGTACGGGAAAGGCCTGGTGCAGAGCATCCGGCCGCTGCCCTACGACGGCCAGCTCAAGGTGACCACCGCCAAGTATTACACGCCGTCGGGCCGGTGCGTCCAGGCCATCGACTATTCCCACCGCAATGAAGACGGCAGCGTGGGGCATATCCCGGATTCCCTCACCCATGAGTTCAAGACAGCTCACGGGCGCACGGTGCGCGACGGCGGCGGCGTTACGCCGGATTACGAAATCAAGCCCCACCGCTACTCGCGCCTGACCTATTCCATCGTGATGAACGGCATCGTGGAGCAGTATGCGCTCAAGTTCGTCCGGGAGCACCCCTCCATCCCCGCGGTGGAAGATTTCCGCTTTACGGATTACGACGATTTCATCTCTTTCGCCGCCGATAAAACCTTCGACTACCGCTCGTCGGCCAAGGCCCTGCTGGACGAAGTGAAGAAAAGCCTGTCGGAGGACGGGCTTGCAGAGACCATGTCGGCCGAAGTGGAGGCGCTGGAGAAAAAGATGGACATGGACAAGGAAACCTTCCTGCGTCTGAAAAAGGACGAGATCGTGCCTTTCATCGAGGAGGAGATCGCCGTACGCTACTACTTCCAGGAGGCCGGCATCCGGGTCCGCATCCGCTACGACGAGCAGCTGGCCAAGGCCCTGGAGCAGCCGGCCATCAGCTGGTAGTTTCCGGGCTTAGACAGTTTCCCAGCGAAAGACTTTGTCGCCGCGGCGGGGGTGGATGCGCTCGCCGGGCTGCATGTCGGGGTTGCGGTTCACGTGATCCTCGGGCATGCCCTCCAGCGGAACGGCCACCGAACAGCGTACACCCTGCGGCGCCAGGGCGGCGGGTTTCAGATCTACACGCATATCGGCCACCTGCATCTCCAGGATGCCGGTGGTGTGGCCGATGAACAGGATGTCGTCTCCGGCATGGAGGTCCGTGGCCTCTACCAGGATTTCCGCCACGCCGATGCGGTCGAACCAGTTGGTCACCTTGCCCACATAGACCTTGCGACGGGTGGCATGGGAGCCGTAGATAGCGCTCCATTCACCCATTTTGGCACCCAGGTAATAGCCGTCCCAGAAGCCGCGGTTGAATACGGTGGCCAGGCGTTCCTTCAGGGAGGCGCCCAGCTCCGGGGAGAAGGTGCCGTCGGCTACGGCGTCGGCTGCCTGCCTGTAGCACTGCGCCGTGGTTTTCACATAGTCTGCGCTGCGGGCGCGGCCCTCTATCTTGAACACTTTCACGCCCGCTTCCACGAACTTGTCTGCAAATTCGATGGTGCACAGGTCCTTGGGCGACATCATGTATTTGTTGTCGATATGGATCTCGTTTCCGGTCTCGATGTCGGTGACCAGGTAGCCCCGGCGGCACACCTGCATGCAGGCGCCGCGGTTGGCGCTTTCCCCGTAGGCGGCCAGCGACAGGTAGCACTTCCCGGAAACGGCCATGCAGAAAGCGCCGTGGGCGAACATCTCTATCCGCACCAGCTCTCCGGAGGGGCCGCAGATGCGCTCCCGGACAATGGCGTCGTGGATGGCTTTCACCTGGTCCAGGCGCAGTTCGCGGGCCAGTACCACTACGTCGGCCCACTGCGCGTAAAAACGCAGGGCCTCCACGTTGGAAATGCTCAGCTGGGTGGAAATGTGCACCTCCAGGCCCACTTTCCGGCAATACAGGATGGCGGCCATGTCGGAGGCGATGATGGCATCTACCCCGGCCGCCCGGGCCGCATCCAGGGTGTCGTAGGCCGCCTGCAGGTCTTCGCCGTAAAGGGTGATGTTCAAGGTCATGTAGGCCTTCACCCCATAGGCGCGGCAGATGCGGATAATTTCCGGGAGGTCTTCCCGGGAGAAGTTGTTGGCCGAATGCGACCGCATATTCAGGTGGCCGATACCGAAGTACACCGAGTCGGCTCCGCCCTCGATTGCCGCGACCAGGCAGCCGAAGTTGCCGGCGGGCGCCATGATTTCCAGTTCTTTTCGCTGCATAGTTTGCAAAGGTACGGAAAAACCGTATATTTGAAAAAAATAGCGGGTATGTTCAGTAAAAACGTTATCGCAGGGACTTGCCGGGGGTTCTTGGCCCGGTTCCTTTTGTCTGTTTTCATCTTCCTCTCCGGAGGAATCCTTGCAGTCGCCCAGGAGCGGGTAGTGGTGGAAGCGCCGGAAGCGCCGTTTCCGTTCGCGCCGCTGGAGATGGCCGCATTCCCGGACAAGGATTTTCCCATCACCCGGTTCGGTGCCAAGCCCGGTGATGTAAAAGCCAATACCGCTGCCTTCGCCAAGGCCATGGCCGCCTGCAACAAAGCCGGCGGCGGCCGGGTGGTGGTCCCTTCCGGCGAGTGGATTACCGGCCCCATCCATTTCAAAAGCCACTGCAACCTGTATCTGGGCGAGGGCGCCCGCCTGGTGTTCAGCGACGACGTAAGCCTGTACTATCCCCCCGTGCAAACCTCCTGGGAGGGGGCCGAGTGCATGAACATCTCTCCGCTGCTGTATGCATTCGAATGTGAACATATTGCCATAACGGGCCCCGGCATGCTGGCGCCCAGGATGGATTTCTGGCGCACCTGGTTCGAGCGGCCGGAATCCCATATCCAGGCCACGCGGCAGCTCTATGCCATGTGTTCTACCCAGGTACCGGCGACGGAGCGTCACATGGAGCGGGAAGGGGTGCAGATGCGGCCGCACCTGATTCATTTCAACCGCTGCACCGGCGTGCGCCTGGAGGGCTTCCAGATCAGGGAAAGTCCTTTCTGGACCATCCATACTTTCATGTGCAGGGATGTCTGGGTGAGCCGGCTCGATGTTTATGCGCATGGGCACAACAATGACGGCATCGACCTGGAAATGACCCAGCATGCCGTTGTGGAGGACTGCCGGTTCGACCAGGGCGACGACGCCGTGGTGCTCAAAGCCGGCCGGAATCAGGACGGCTGGGCGCTGGGCATGCCCACACAGGATATCGTGGTACGCCGGTGCGAGGTTATCCAGGGCCACTGCCTGCTGGGAATCGGCAGCGAGATGTCCGGCGGTGTCCGCCG
>CAMHST010000010.1 GCA_946187865.1 uncultured Bacteroidales bacterium | reverse complement strand
CGAAACCGATCACGTCGTCGGTCTGCCAGCAGTGCAGGGAGATGGGGGTTTTCTCCAGGGTTTCTATGGCTTTGTCGGTGTCTACGCCAAGGGCGGCATAACGCTCTTTGGCAATCTCGTAAGACTTGAGAATCTGTGCTTCTTTCATGATATCAAATGTTTTGTGTTATTTATTTTGCGGGATAAAAGGTTTTTACGGCGAAGGCCTTGCCGATGAGGCGGCGCATCTCCCAGCGGTCTTTCACCAGACCGGCGGTGCGGGCCTGCAGCATCACGTTGCCGATGGCGGTTGCCTCAGTGGGGCCGGCCACCACGGGGATGCCCAGGGCATCGGCCGTCCACTGGCTCATGGTGTCGTTGGCGCTGCCGCCGCCGATCACGTGCAGTTTCTCAATCCGGAACGGGGCGAACTGCTGGAGCATGTCCACCACTTCTTTATAGCGGTTGGCCAGGCTGTGGTAGATGCAGCTGATATACTGGGCCATGTTCTCCGGCACTCTCTGCCCGGTTTCCTGCAGGTAGCTGTCGATGGCCTCCACCATGTTGGCGGGAGCGGCGAAACGGGGGTCGTCCGGGTTGATCAGGGACGGGAAGTCTTTCTCGGAACGGGCCATGGCCTCGATCTCCGGATAGGAATACTTCTTCCCGTCCGGTTCCCAGACCTTGCGGCACTGCTCCAGGATCCACATGCCGGTGATGTTCTTGAGGAAGCGGGTGGTGCCGTCGATGCCGCCTTCGTTGGTGAAATTGAGGCGGGTGCTCTCTTCGTTCACGATGGGAGCGGGGGTCTCGATGCCCATCAGGCTCCAGGTACCGCTGGAAAGGTAGGCGAATTTCTCGTCTTCCGCAGGGACGGCGGCGATGGCCGATGCTGTGTCATGGCCGGCCACGGCGATGACCGGGATCTCCGGCAGGCCGCAGCGTTCTGCGATGGATTTACGGAGGGTTCCCACCACGGTGCCGGGCTGGACGATGGGCAGCAGGACGTCGGTCCGTACGCCCAGGCGCTCCAGCAGGGACTTTTCGAACTGACGGGTGGTCTGGTTCATCATGCCGGAGGTTGAGGCATCCGTATATTCACAAACTTTGTTTCCTGTCAGCATATAGGACAACAGGTCCGGAATGAAGAGAATGGAGTCTGCGTACTGCAGGGGTGCGAAGTTCTCCTTGGTCTGGGCATACAGCTGGAAGATGGAGTTGAAGTTCAGGATCTGGATGCCCGTGGCGGCGTACAGCTCTTCCCGCGGGATGATGCGGAACACCTCTTCCGGAACGCCCTCCGTATAAGGGTCGCGGTAGGCGCGGGGGTTGCCCAGCAGGGATCCGTCCTTGGCCACGAAGCCGAAATCCACGCCCCAGGTATCGATGCCGATGGATTCAATCTCAACGCCTTGCCGTCCCAGTTCCGAGAGACACTTGCAGAAATGCTCGTAGATGGCTACGATGTCCCAGTAATACTTTCCGCCCAGCTCGATGATTCCGCTGGGGAACCGGTATACTTCTTTCATCTCGAAGGAACCTTCATGGAATGTGGCCAGTACGGCGCGGCCGGAAGTGGCGCCGCAGTCGAAGGCAAGGAAGTTGTGTTTGTCTGCCATGGGATTATCAGTTTTGTACGGCTGCAAAATTAAATCATTTCTCCTTTATATCTAATTTGATTCTGCCATAAAAACTTTTAATTTTGACAAAGCCGGACAATTTTGTATTTTTGCGGAAAATTTAGTCAGATGCTGGAAACTGGAATCAAAGGATACCGGGAATCGGAGGCCACCCCGGAGCGGTCGGCCCAGTCGCTGGGGAGCGGCAATGTAGAAGTCTATGCCACGATTATGATGATCGGCCTCATGGAAAAAACCTGCCTGGAGAGCGTACTCCCTTTTTTGGAAGAAGGCCAGGACACGGTGGGAACGGCCGTGAACGTGTCGCACTGCAGCGCCACGCCCGTGGGCATGAAAGTCCGCTGCGAGAGCGAACTGACAGAGATTGACCGCCGCCGGCTGGTGTTCCGCGTGGCCGCCTACGACGAAAAAGGCCTCATCGGCGAGGGAACGCACGAGCGTTTCATCATCGACAAGGCCCGGTTTATCCAAAAGACCTACGCCAAGTTATAGCTATTTGGTAGGACGTTTAAAGCCGTCGTGCTGGCATTTCTCGCTCATACGCTGGATGCGGGTGGCGGTGTCCGGATGGGTGGAGAAGAGGTTCTCCACGGGACCGGCCGTAGCGCCGTTGGCCAGTTTCTGCAGTTTCTCGAACGACATCACGATCGCCCAGGGATTCTTGCCGGAATTCACCAGGAACGAGTATCCGTAATCGTCGGCCTGGCTTTCCTGGGACTTTGAAAATTGCGCACCGATAATAGCCTCCCCGATAGCCCCCAGCTGGGAATCCGTGAGGGTGGCGGCGGTGGTGCTGGCCGATGCGAGGCCCTCCAGGGCGGCGCTGGTCATCATGGCCTGCTGCATCTGCTTGCGGGTGTGCTTGAGGGCCACATGCCCGATCTCATGGCCGATCACCCCCAGCAGCTCGTTGTCCGTCATGGCATCCATAATACCCGTGTACACGCGCACGCTCCCGTCCGCGCACGCGAAGGCGTTCACCTCGTTCTCTTTGTACACCTTGAAATTGAGCGGTGTGCCGTCTACGTCCGTGATGCCTTTGGTCAGGTTTCTCAGGCGTTTGGTGTAGGCATTGCTCTCCGGCAGCACGGTGCTCTGGGCGTCCAGCTGGGTGATGTACTGGTGCACATAGTCCTGCACCTGGGCGTCGGTCAGGGTAAGGGCCTGCAGGGCGTACATACCGCCCTGGACGGCGCGCAGGGCATTGAACTGGCCGCTGCAGGAAGTAAGCAGCAGGGACAGGGAGGCAAATAAGGCAAGGATGGCTTTTTTCATAATCTCTGTGGCTCGAATCACGCAAATTTATGAATATTCTTTTCAAAATACAACACTGATGAATATTGATTTGTCTGGCAGGAATAGCGGCAGAGACAAAAAATGGCTATCTTTGCATACCACAAAATAACGAAACCCTATGAACATTCCGAAGAACATCACAGCCGCCCTCCTGGGGCTCACGCTGGTGCTGACTCCCGCCGGAGCAGCCAAGAAACCGCTCTACAAAGATGCATCCAAAACCCCCGAAGAGCGGGTGGCCGACCTGCTCCCCCGGATGACCCTGGAAGAGAAAGTGGCCCAGCTCAAGTGCATCTGGAACAACCGGATGACCCTTTACACGGAAGACGGCCAGATTGACAAGGCCAAGTGGGACGCCGCCTTCAAGAACGGCCTGGGCGAATGGGCCCGCATGAGCGAAGACAAGAGATCCATGAAGAACTTCCTGCACTCTTTCTCTCCCCGTGAGGCCGCCCAGCTGTACAACCAGGTACAGCGCTACTTCCTGGAAGAGACCCGCCTGGGCATTCCCGTGATGGTGCATGAAGAAGGCCTGCACGGCGCCCAGTCCAAGGACGCCACCCATTTCCCCATGCCCATCGGCCTGGCCAGTTCCTGGGATGAGGACTTGTTCACCGAGATCTACACCCTGGTGGCCAGGGAAATCCGCGCCAAGGGCGGTCACGAAGTCCTGGCGCCCGTCGTGGACATCACCCGGGACCCGCGCTGGGGCCGCACGGAGGAGACCATGGGCGAAGACCCGTACCTGAACGGCCGTCTGGGCATCGCCCAGGTAAAAGCCTATCAGGGCAACGTGGTGGACGGGAAGATTGACCGGGACCACGTAGGGGCCACCCTCAAGCACTTCGGCGTACACGGCGCCAGCGAAGGCGGTTCCAACACCGGTCCCAGCTTCGTGGACGAAATCACCACCCTGGACGTGTTCCTGCGCCCGTTCGAGATGTGCCTTGAAGAGGCCAAGCCCTTCAACGTGATGATCGGCTACAATGACGTCTGGGGCCAGCCCGTGCACGGCAACGCCCGCATGATCCAGGGCATCCTCCGCGGCAAATACGGCTACACAGGCCTCACCGTCTCCGACTACGGCGGCGTGGGTAACCTGCACGAAGCCGACCACCTGGCCCCCAACCCGAAGGAAGCCGCCTACCAGGGCTTCACCGCCGGTGTGGACATCGAACTGCCGGAAGGTGCCACCTATGACTATCTGGTGGAACTGGTGAACGAAGGCCGCATCCCTCAGAAGAAGATTGACGAGGCCGTGAGCCGCATCCTCCTGGAGAAATTCCGCCTGGGCCTGTTCGACAACCCGTACATCGACCCGGAGGCCTCCGAGAAAATCGTCGGCAACGCCGAGGCCCGTGCGCTGGCTTACAAAGCCGCCTGTGAATCCGTCATCCTGCTGGAGAACAAGGGCAACGTGCTCCCGCTGGACGAGAACAAGGTGAAGACCCTCGCCGTGATCGGCCCCAATGCCAAGGAAGTGCACCTGGGAGGCTATTCCAGCACGCCCCGGCAGACAGTTTCCGTCTACGACGCCCTGGTGGAGCGCTACGGCGACAAAATGAATATCCTGTATGCCGAAGGCTGCAAGATCACTTACAGGCCCGCAGCCAACCTGGATCCCGCCCTGCCCAGTTTTGTGTACGAGAAGTACCTGGACAACAGCGAGGAAGCCACCCCGGAAATCAACGCGCCCCTGATTGAAGAGGCCGTGAAGATCGCCCGCGGGGCCGACGCCATCATCCTGTGCCTGGGTTCCAACGAATCCATCGCCCGGGAAGGCACCGGTACCTTCATGCCCGGTGACACCCCGTCCCTGGAGCTGCTGGGCGGCCAGAACGAGCTGGCCCGCCGCATCGGCGAACTGGGCATTCCCACCGCTGCCCTCGTGATTACCGGTACCCCCAACAATGTAGCCCCGCTTGCGGCCTCCGTTCCCGCCATCCTCCAGTGCTGGTACCTGGGCCAGGAAGGCGGCTATGCCATGGCCGATGCCGTCTTCGGCAAGTTCAATCCCTCCGGCAAGCTCACCATCAGCATCCCGCGCGGCGCCGGCTATGTGCCCGCCTACTACAACTACAAGCGCACCTCCCGCCGCGGCTACACCTTGAAACGCCAGATATCGGCCCTCTACCCCTTCGGATACGGCCTCAGCTATACCACCTACAGCTACGGCAACCTGCGCCTCTCCGCCCCTGAAATGACAGAGGACGACACCCTGCAGGTGAGCGTGGACGTAACCAACACCGGCGCCCGAGAAGGCGATGAGATCGTGCAGATGTACCTGGCCGACGACTACTGCTCGGTGTCCCGCGCTGTGAAGGAGCTCAAGGGCTTCCAGCGCATCCACCTGGCCCCCGGACAGACCCGCACCGTCACCTTCACCATCGACCGCAGCCTCCTGGAATTCTACAACGCAGACCTGGAGAAGGTGGTGGAGCCCGGCACGTTCACCGTCACCGTGGGTCCTTCCTCGCAGGAGGGTGAATCGGTGCAATTTACGCTTAAATAACACCTGAGATGAAACGCCTGTATCTTCTGATCCTGGCGGTCCTGGTCATCGCCCTCCCCGGCAATGCTGCCAAGAAGAACCTGAAAGGACAGCACAAAGTTTTTGTGAGTGCCGACGCAGCCTTTACCGGCGCCTATGTCGATGAAGACCGCATTGTCAATGAGCCAGTGAAGTGCCGGCTGGTGCACGGCGGTTTTGCCGACGGAACGCGCTTCTGCGCCTATTTCCCCCTGAAGAAGGAAGACTTCCGGGGACGGTTCTTCCAGTACATCACCCCCAGCCCGGAAGATGAGCGGGCGGCCTCGGGATTCGGCTTCCAGATCAATCCCATCGTGTTCAGCATCACCCACGGGGCCTATTTCCTGGAGAGCAACCAGGGCGGCGTGTTCGACCCCTCCGACGAGTCCACCCGCAGGGAGGCCACCATCGGCGCGTACCGGGCCAGTGCCGCCTGTGCGGAATTCTCCCGCTATCTGGCGCAGCTGCTCTATGACTGTGAGCGCCCCCGTGGCTACTGCTACGGCGGCAGCGGCGGCGCTTTCCGCACAGCTGGCGGAGCGGAGGCCACCAACGTCTGGGACGGAGCCGTTCCCTTCGTGATGGGTTCCCCGCAGGCCATGCCCAACGTGTTCACCATCCGGATGCGGGCGCTCCGCGTGCTGGGAGACAAACTGGACGGCGTGGCCGATGCCATGCGCCCCGGCGGCAGCGGCAATCCCTACGAAGGCCTTACCGCAGAGCAGCGGGAAGTGCTCTCCGACGCCACCCGGATGGGCTTTCCCATCAAGGCCTGGGGTCCCTGGAGACAGCTGGACCCGCACGGCTACCGGCTGCTGCACGGGGCCGTGGTACGGATGGACCCCACCTATTTCCGCCACGATTTCTGGGAGACGCCCGGCTATGCCGGAGCAGAGCCCTCCCCTTCCCTGATTAGGGGCCGCATCCAGCTGCGCACCCGCATCAGGAAAGTAATCTCCACCCTGGAAGCCGCCGAGCTGGGCCTGGTACCCATGCCGGCCGAGGCTGATAAAGGTACCGCCGACAGAGCCTGGGCCTATGCCGGCGCCTCAGAGCGGATGAACCGGCCTGCCGCCGTGGAGCTGGAAGAAGCGCCCGCTTCCATCGGCATGGGAGCGGACCTGGTGAAGGTGGACGGGCCCAACGCCGGGCACCGCTACCAGCTGGTGAAAGTCTTCGACAGCAAGTATGTCACCTTCGAGTCCGTGAATTCCAAGGAAGACCTGGCCCTCCTGAAAGAGGGGGACGAAGTGATTCTGGACAACTCCGACTTCCTGGCGGTGGAGACATATTACCGGCACCAGGTGCCCTCGCCCGACTTCTATGTCTGGGATTACCTCAAGGGCGTGAACGGGCAGCCCATCTACCCGCAGCGGCCGGTCCTGGTGGGCCCCATCCTGAGCCAGCTGGCCACCGGCATCCCCTATGACGGAGACATCAAGTGCAAGGTGATAGTCTGCTGCTCGGTCTGGGACCGCGAAGCCTTCCCCTGGCAGGGCGACTGGTACCGCCACCGCGTGGAAGCCCATCTGGGCGCTGCGGCGGCCGACAATTTCCGCCTCTGGTACACCGACCGCGCCACCCATGCCGATGCCGGTGACGACCCTCGCGAAACCGTTCCCTACATGTCCACCGTCTATCAGGCCCTGCTGGACCTGGACGACTGGGTGGTCACGGGCAAGGCGCCCGCCGCCAACAGCGTGTACACCATCGAGGAAGGCCAGGTGGTCCTGTCCCCCGACGGAGTGAACCGCGGCGGCATCCAGCCGTCCGTGACAGCCTCCGTGAACGGCGGCGAGCGGGCCGATGTGGGTGTCGGAGAGGAAGTCTCCGTCCGTTTCGAGGTGGAGATTCCCCGCGGAACCGGATCCCTGGCCCTCATCGAATGGAGTCCGCTGGGCGACGGGCAGTATAAGGCCGTGCAGCCGGAAGACCTGAAAGTGAGCGCCGACGGACTCCACGCCAGCTTCACGCAGAAGGTCTCCTATGACCAGGCCGGCACCTACTTCCCCACCGCCCGCGTTTACTCCGAACGCCACGGCGACGCCTCCTCCGTCCATACCCTCATTCCCAACCTGGCCATGGTAAGAATCGTTACAAAATAATCCGCTATGAAAAAAATCCTTGTTGCTCTTGCGCTCATTGCCTGCACCACCCTGCAGGCGCAGATCAAGCTCCCGCCCCAGGTGGGAGACTACATGGTTCTCCAGCAAAAGACCCGGGCCAACCTCTGGGGCTGGGCCGATGCCGGTAAAACCGTCACGGTAACCACCTCATGGAATCAGGAGAAATACACGGCCAAGGCCGGAGCGGACGGCGCCTGGAAAGTGGCCGTAGCCACTCCGGAAGGCAGTTTCCAGGAACATACCGTAAGCATTGCCTGCGGCAAGGAAACCGTAACGCTGCAGCATGTCCTGATCGGCGAGGTCTGGCTGGGAAGCGGGCAGAGCAATATGGAAATGCCCGTGAAAGGCTTCGACAACTGCCCGGTAGAAGGGTCCCAGCAGGAGATCGCCCTGGCAAAGCGCTACAAAGGGCGCATCCGCTTTGCGATGCTCCCCAAAAACGAAGCCTATGAGCCCCTGGCCGTCTCCGAGGGGTCCTGGAAAGAGAGCCTGCCGGAGAACGTGCCGGACTTCGGCGCCGCCGCCTGGTTCTTCGCCAAGAACCTGACAGAGGTGCTGGACGTGCCCGTGGGCGTGATCGACAATGCCTGGGGCGGGTCCAAGATCGAGGGCTGGCTCCCCCGCGAGATCGTGGCCGGGTATCCCGGCTTCGACCCGTCGCCGGAAGCCTGCAAGAAGATTTTCATGGCCATGAGCCGGCCCACCATCATGTACTACGGCCAGTGGGCGCCCATCCGCAATTACACGTTCAAAGGCGTCCTCTGGTATCAGGGAGAAAGCAACGGCAACCCGGACGGCGTCAATTATTCCGACCGGATGAAAACCCTTATCGGCCTGTGGCGGGAAGAGAGCGGGAATCCGGAACTCCCTGTCTATCAGGTAGAGCTCGCGCCATTTGCGCAAAACGACCAGCTGGACGGATTCGAATTCCCCATCGTGCGGGAGCAGCAGCACAAAGCCGCCCGCGAAACCGACAACTGCTGGGTTGTGAGCACGTCAGACCTGGTATACCCGTACGAGGCCTTCCAGGTGCATCCTGCGCAGAAAAGGCAGGTGGGCGAACGGCTCAGCTACCTGGCCCTGCACCACACCTACGGCATCCAGACCCTCCCCGGTGTAGCTCCCACCTACGCCGGCATGGAGGTGGACGGCGACAAAGTGATCGTGAATTTCGCCCATGTGCGGGAAGCCGGCGGCTTCAACCGCCTGGAAGGCATCGAGGGCTTTGAGGTCTGCGGCCCGGACCTGGTCTTCCACAAGGCCCAGGTCCTGCCCACCAACTACTATATGCCCAAGATCATGGTCACCTCTCCCGAGGTCAAGGAGCCGGTGGCCGTGCGCTACTGCTTCCGGAACTGGCTGCCCGGCAACCTGGGCGGCGCCAACGGCCTGGCCGTGGCCCCGTTCCGCAGCGACCGCATCCTGGAAGGGGAAGTTCCGGTGAACCCGGCCACCCTGCCCGACGGGGACTTTGAAGGCGTATGGAAAGGATCGGCCAGAAACCCCGAACTGGGCAACGAACCGCTTACCGCCACCCTGAATATCGTCCATACGGCCGACGGCTGGACCTGCTCCGTCAACGGGGAAAAGCCGCAGAAGGTCAGTGTCAGGGGCAGCAAACTGAACATTCCCGCCTTCAACCTCGGCGGAGCCGCCCTCCCCGTCACCATGGTCATCCGCCCAGAAGGGAGTGTCTGGCTGGAACTGAGCGGCTATTCCCTGATGGAGCTGAAACGGCAGTGAAAAGCAAAAGGCCGATCCTTCCCGGGATCGGCCTTTAAAATGTATGGAAGAATGTATCAGAACACGAACGTGTTCAGGGAATTGGCGGGAAGCGTGGCGGTCCTGGCCTTCTTGCCGGCCACCTGGAAGGTGACGGGCTTGGCCTCGCCGGTCTGGTTGGCGGCCAGCACCACTACCTTGCCGTCCGGGTTCACGAAAGCGAGGGCGTCTTCAAAGGTACCGGAGAGTTTCACCACCTTGGCGCCGGGCTGCACATAGTGGCTGGCGTGCTTGATGATGTAGAACTCAGGCGTGAAACGCCAGGTCTTGTTCTCGCGGTTCACGGTCACGAGGGAGTTCTGGTTCCAGCCCCAGGAGCTGGCTTCACCCTCGAACAGGGAGGTGTTCCAGTAGAAATAGCCCTGGCAGCCGTTGGCGATATACTCGCGCATCAGGTCCCAGGCGTGCATGGCACCTTTCCAGTCGTTGGCGCCGTTGCCGCATTCCTGCTCGGTCATGTAGCAGGGCAGCTGCGGGAATTCGGCGTGCATGCCCGGAAGCGCCTCCTTGCCGGCCCACTGGAAGCCCATACCCTTGATGTAGGGGCCTGCAGCCGGGTCGTTCACAATCTGGTCCCACATGCTCACGTCGGCCCGTTCGATGGTGCCCAGCCATACTTCCACGCCCCGCTTCTGCATTTCGGGACCCAGGACGGCGATGAACTTCTTCAGACCGTCCGGCGTCCAGGTGCAGGCGGGATACCACTGGGCGGAGTTGGGCTCGTTCTGCGGCATCACCATGTAGATCGGAATGCCCTCGGCCTTGTAGGCATCGACATACTTGCCGAAGTAGAGCGCATAGGCGTTCAGATACTCCGGCTCCAGGGTGAAGGCGTCGGTCCCCTCGCGGATCTGCTTGTCCTCGTCCAGGCCGTTGTCGGCCAGGCGCATCGGGTTGAAGCCGAAGGTGCTGCCGCCGGTGGCGCGGGTATCATCCATGTTCTCCTGCCGCTTGCGCATTTCCTCGAAGCGGCGGGCCAGCGGACGGGTAGAGGTGTTGGCGTAGTGATTGTTCACCTTGAGCCAGGCCGGCGGGCACCAGGGGGAACCCCATACCCGGAGGGCGGGATTGGCCTTCTGGGCGCTCTTGAGGAAGGGCAGCAGGTAGTTCTTGTCCCGGTCGATGGAGAAGTGCTCCATGGCAAAGTCACCGTCTACGTCGTCGTAGGAATAGTACTCCAGGGCGAAGTCGCTGGCGCCGATCGGGGTACGGGCCATCTGGAAGGAGGCGCCCACTCCGGGAGCGAAAAGCTCGCGGAAGATGGTCTCACGCTCCTCGTCGGTGAGTACGCTCAGGGAAGACCAGCTGAGTTCGCTGGCGGCGGTGCCGAAGCCCTCCATGGTCTGCAGGGTCTGTGCCGGGTCGATTACCACTGTAGCCTCGGCGGCTTCGGCCGTAATACTTTCTGCATCCCCGGCCACCCAGGGATTCTCAAAGGTGGAGGAAATCCATTCCACTTTGTCGGAGCTGCAGGCGGCCAGTGCGGCCGCACTCAGAAACAAGAGAAAAAACTTTTTCATAAGACGAGGTTATTTTACAGGCCGGATGGTGATGGTACGCTCATAGCCCTGGGGGTACGCCCGGTAGGCGTCGAAGATGCCGCGGGCCGTGCAGCCTACACCGGAGGTGGCATAGTCCAGGTTCACGGTGATGTCACCGCCGCGCTGGAGCTGGTACTGGTACACAGCCTTGGTCAGGTTCTCCGTGGTGCAGTCGTAGGCATTGAAGGCGAACGGCTGGTCCATGCGGAATTCCAGGCCCTTGCCGGAAGCATCCGTAAAGCGGACCCAGCGGTTGTCCGTCCTCAGGCCGTAGTCCTGCGGAATCAGGTAGGGCTCGTACATGGCGTCTATGTCGCTCTTCCAGACGCCCATGCGGTAGCCGCTCTTGCGGTCCGGGTAGGATGCCTGCGGGCCGCGGCCGTACCACTGCACGTTGGACAGGCTCTTGTCCAGGGTGAGGGTGACGCCCAGGCGCGGGAGGAATGTCGGCATGTTCCCCTGCGGATGCACCACATGATGCACGGTAAGGGTTCCGTCGGCGGCGACATGCCACTTGTACGTATTGTCAAAGCCGTTGTAGGAGCGCCCCATGATGTAGGCGTCCAGCTGTCCCATCTGGGAGCGGCCGCCGCCCAGGAGCTCCAGCTCGCGGACTTCCACCACCACTTCGTCGCCGGCTTCCCTGCCCTGTACCCGGACCGGGAGGGTGCCCAGCTGATCCAGGCCGGTGGAGTAATAGAGCGAGGCAATCACCTGCGAATGGCCGATGGCACCATACCCGGTGACATTGAGCCGGCCGATACTGCCGCCGTTCCAGCCGTCCACCTCATTGGCCACGGGGGCGCGCCAGACATTGAGTTTCAGGGGCTCTTTCAGCAGTTCCTTGCCATCCACCACCGCAGACACCAGGGCGCCGGTGACAGCGTCGAACTGATAGGCGAAACCCGCACCGGATGCGGTGATCCGCTGCTTGTCCTGTGCCAGGGAGACTTTCCCGGCAGGGGCGGCCGCGGGAGCGGCGGGGACATTCCAGGCCGTCAGCTCGAACTGGTCCCAGGACACCTCATGGCCCTTGGGGGCCCACATCTCGTCGGCGGAGAGCACGGAACTGATATTCAGCCGATATTCCTTGCCGGGAGCGGCCTGGGGACGCTGCAGCGGGATGCGTACCACCGCGCGGGACTGCGGATCCACATCCAGTTTGAGGTCGCCGGAGGCCACCACTTCGTCGTCGGCCGTAATGGTCCAGGAGGTCTTGTAATAGGAAGCGTTGAGGAAGTTGCTGCGGTTCCAGACTTCCACCGTGCCCAGTTCCGGGTTCAGCAGCTCGAACTTGAGGGGCTGGGTGCTCTTTTTCATCTGCCACATCTCCGGCTGGGGAACGCGGTCCGGCCAGATGGAGCCGTACGTGCGGGCGCCGGCACCGTAGGAATAGAAGGTACCCTTCTGCGTCTCTTCCTCGAAATCCAGCCACAGGCCGGCCTTGGAAGGATTGAACTGGCCGGGCTTTACGGCATCGGCAAACACGCCCACATTGTCGATAAGGGCATCGCAGATGTACACATTGATTTCCTGGCCGTTGGCCTCTTCGCTGCGGCCGATGCACAGGGACAGCGGCAGGTTGCGGATGGCGCCGCTCATGGGCTGGGAAGCCGCTTCCGCGCCATCGATATAGATCTTCATGGCCGAACCGTCATACGTGGCGGTCACGTTGTGCCACTTGTTCTCCCAATCTGCGGGGAGAGAGGCGGTAAGGGTCTGTTTGCGGCCGTTGTCCAGATAGAAGTCCAGTTTGTCTGCCCCCTGCTGTTTAAGCCCGTACTGATTTTCGCCCTTGGTGATGAGATAGCCGCCGCTCTTGTTGAATTTGCGGGGGAAGATGTCCAGGGTAAGGGTGAGTTTGTCTCCCGAGATTTCCACGGAATTGGCCCGGTACACCTGGACCCACTGGTCCTGCTTGTTCAGGTCGATGGCCTTGCCCGTAGGCCCCGCCACCAGCTTGGCCCGGCCCATGATGTGCGCGGGGACGGCGTTCGGGGACTTGTCCTTGAGGGCACGTACCGGCTGCGTGATGCCCACGCTCACGAAGTCCCAAATGGCGCCGCCGAGGAGCTTCGGATGCGAATAAATCACATCCCAGTAGTCGTCCATGCCGCCGCCACCGTTGCCGGCCACAGAGAGGTATTCGTCCATGAAGGAAGGACGCAGGTCTTCCCGGTCCAGGCCGTATCCCATCTCATGCTCCAGCGGAGAAGGATAGCGGGGACCCACGATGTCCTCTGCGGGATGCTTGGGCGCATTGCCGCCGTACATCCAGAAACGGGTGGGATCCAGGCGCTTGCCTTCCTTCACCACCTCGGTGATGTTGTCGCCCTCGCCGCTCTCGTTGCCGGCGCTCCAGAACAGGACGCAGGGGTGGTTGCGGTCGCGCAGCACCATCCGGCGCACACGTTCCTTGTACATCTGAGTGAATTCCGGCATTTCGCTCACATATTCGGTGGCGTGGGCCTCATCACCCGTTTCGTCGATGACAAACAGGCCGTACTCGTCGGCCAGCTCCAGATACTTGTTTACGGGCGGATAGTGGGACGTGCGTACACCGTTGAAATTGAACCGCTTCAGGATTTCCATGTCCTTGCGGATGGTGGCCTCGTCCATGGTATGGCCCAGTTCCGGATGCTGCATGTGGGAGCACTCGGCGCTCACTTTGATGGGCGTTCCGTTGAGATAGAACACGCCCTCGCGGATTTCGGTCTTCTTGAAGCCGATGCGCTTGGAGACGGCGTCCACCACTTTTCCGTCGGCATCCACCAGCTCCATGTCCAGGTTGTAGAGCACGGGCGTGTCGGAGGTCCATTTTTCAGGAGCGCTTACCCTGGCGCCCATCTTGAGGGTCTGGAGGGAACCCGGCGCAAGGCCGAAGGAGGCACTCTCCATCTTGGCTACTCCCTTGCCGTCCTTGGACACGCCGGCGCGCACCTTATAGCCCTGCTTGTCAATATCATAGCCCTTCACATCCACGGTGAGGGACAGGTCCGAATCCTTGAAGTCCGCTCCGAAGTCCGTAATCACCTGCCAGTCGAACAGGCGGGCCTGGGGCGTCGCATAGAGCACCACGTCGTCGAAGATACCGGCCAGGCGCCAGTAATCCTGGCTTTCCAGGTAGTAACCGTCGGAGTACTTGAGCACCAGCACGGCCAGGGTGTTCTTGCCGGATTTCAGGTACGGGGTAATGTCGTATTCGGCCGGCTCCTGGGCACCCTCGTTATAGCCCACTTCCTTTCCGTTTACCCAGACAAAGGAAGCGGAAGCCACTTTCTCGAAGCGGAGGAACACTTTCTCTCCCTTCCAGGCCTTGGGCACCGTAAACGAGGTCCGGTATGCGCCGGTGGGGTTCAGGTCCCACGGGACACCCGGGATCTGGACGGTGAAGGGATCCCCGCCCATGGCGCCGCTCATCCGGTACCGGGCCATGCCCTTCTCCAGTTCGGAGGCGTTGGGGTCGTCCAGGATCTTCTGGAACCGTTCCAGGCGCGACTGGGGCATCTTGTTGGGGAACGGAGTGGTTACATTACGGAACAGCGGCTCACCGAACCCCTGCATCTCCCAGTTGGAGGGAACCTCGATCAGGGGCCACTTTTTGTCGTTGAAGCCCGTCTGGAAGAAGGTTTTGGGCACATCCAGCGGAGATTCGAAGTACTGGAACTTCCATTTCCCGTTCAGGGAAAGATGCTGCTCCGGGATATGGTAGGCCCGGCCGGGCTCCTGGTTCTTCTCAAAGACCGCCAGGTTCTCCACATAATAAGGCAAGTCTTCCATGTAAGGCTTGTCCTGGGCAAAAGCCTGGGCGGACAAAAGCACGCAGGCAAGGAAAAGGCAAGTTTTGCGCATGGTCAGTATGATTGTTTATTGTTCATTCCGGGTGAAAAGGCGAATGCGGGATTCCATGTCGCCGAATAGCAGACGGGTGTCTATGCTCTTGTACACAATGATTTCCCTTCCCGCACGGGTGAAATCGTACAGGCCTTCGCCGGTGATATAGGGAGCGGCCGTGGTCTGGTAGAAGCTGCCGGCCGCACCGGGCTCGAAGGTGGTGGTCAGGGTGCTCACCAGGCACAGCGGGCTGTCTCCCAGCACATAAGTGTCAGCCATGCGGGCGAAGCCGCCCAATTTCCCGCTCAGGTAGGCCCCGATCTTTCCCAGCGGGGCAATCTTGTCGTCGATCTCCGCCATGCTGTACATCGTCTGGCGGTACACGTCGCGGGGGATCTGCCAGACAGTAAGGTCGCTCCGGTTGAATACGGTCCGGGCCGAGGCCACATCCAGCCGCAAGTTATACTCCACCAGATTGTTGCCCCGCAGATGCTCCGGCGGGAACGGATGGCCGAAGGGATACTCCTGACCGCCGATCCACACCAGGATCACGTTCCGGGAAATGGAAGGGTCCATGAGCCAGGCGCTGGCGATATCGGTGAGCGGGCCGCCGAACAAAAGGTACAGCGGACGCTCGGGAGAGGCCTTGCGGGCCTCTTCTATGATGAGCCTGGCGCCTTCCGATTCTATCGGGGTTCCCTCATCCTGCATGGGCCCGGGAGCACCCGGTTTCACGGTGATGGCACCGGCCTTCCCCACCAGTTCCAGGATCTCGGAAGCCCGGCTGGCAGAGATTTCCGCATTGTTGCGGGCCGCCGCTTCTCCGGCAGTCTGTCCCCAGGCCTGGGCACGGGCGCCCACATGGGCCCCCACGATGCCCCGCACGTCGGAACTGGTGCACAGGAGCTGGTGGACCAGATGGAACAGACCGTCTCCGTCGCCGCAGAGATCGTTGTCGATGAGCACTTTCACACGGCCGCCCTGCGCCATGGAAGGACGGGGACCGTTTTGGGGAGGCTGGGCCATAAGGCTGATGCCCGTGGCAGCGGCAAGCAGCACAAGAAGCGCTTTTTTCATATCAGTAGTCTTAGTGGTTATACGGCATGCAGCATTGCCGGCCGATGATTGAGTAAAGGTAACCATTTTTTTCCGCCCGGCAAAGTTTCTGCAAAAAAACTGCCCTCCGGAATGGCGCCGACAAACAAGAAATCCGTATCTTTGCTGCAGGATCACATCAAACCGGCCGACAGGAAGACAATCCTTCAAGTCATCGGCCAGGGCATGGTGAGGGTCTTTGTACAATTAATTGGAACCCAACATCAAACGTATGAAAAAGATTGCCTTATCCCTTATCCTGATTCTGTCCCTGAGCGCCCTTCCGGGATGGGGCCAGCCCAGCTCCTATCACAATGGAGAGCTGCTGGTGGACGGGAAACCTTTTACCCTCCTGGCCGGGGAACTGCACAACTCCACCACGGGCAGCGTCGCCGGACAGCGGGATGTCTGGGCCCGGATGAAAGCCAACCGGCTGAATACGGTCATCGCAGCCATGAGCTGGGAACTGGTGGAGCCGGAAGAGAACCATTTCGACTTCACCGTCCTGGACGCCATGATTGACGGTGCCCGGGAGCAGGGACTCAAGCTGGTCGTCCTATGGTTCGGCTCCTGGAAAAACGGGGTGTCCACCTACGTGCCCGCCTGGGTGAAGAAAGACGGAAAACGGTTTCCCCGGGCTGCGTTCAAGGGCGGAAGCCCTGCGCCTTACCTGTCGGCCCTGGGGAAGAATACCATGCAGGCCGACGCAAAAGCCTTTGCCCGCATGATGGCCCATATCCGGGACTATGACAAAGACGGCACCGTAATCCTGGTCCAGGTAGAGAACGAGATGGGTACCCTGGACATGATGTCCACGTACATGGGCGGAGAGAACCGGTCCCGGCGGGACTACTCTCCCGCTGCCGACAAAGCGTTCAAGGGAAAGGTTCCCGATGCGCTGACCGCATACCTGAAAGCCCATGAAAGAGAGCTGCACCCCGCTGTCCTGTCGGCCTGGGAAAGGAGCGGAAAACGCAGCTCCGGCACCTGGGAAGAGGTGTTCGGACAAGGAGACCTGTCCCTGGGCGAATCCTGGCAAGACACTTATCCCGGCCTTACGGAAGAGCTTTTCAACGCCTGGAACTATGCCACTTACGTAGAGCACATCGCCGCGGCCGGCAAGAAGGAGTACAATCTGCCGATGTTCGTCAACGCCTGGCTCAAGCAGGAAAGCGGACAGGAACCCGGGAAATATCCCTCCGGCGGAGCGCAGGCCCACCTGTTCGACATCTGGCGGGCGGCGGCACCCTCCATCGACCTCTATGCCGTGGACATCTACGCCACCGGAATCTACGACTGGGTCTGCAGCACCTTCTCTTCCTTCGGGAATCCTCTGTTCATTCCCGAGACCACCTCGACGCCGGACGGAGCCTCCCGGGCCTTTTATACGTTCGGGCGCTATCAGCCCCTGTGCTACGCCCCCTTCGGGATAGACGGCGGCGGCGTAACCTTGTCGGCAAACCCCGACGACCCGTCCTTCCGCCTGGCCTACACGCTCTTGGGGCGCTACCTGGATGAGATCCGCGGAGGAAACACGATCGGCCTGCTGCTGGACCCCGCGAACGGGCGGAATACCGACAGCGCCGTTTTGGGAAAATACCGTTTTTCGCTTCGTCCCAACCGGTTGGACCTGTTCGCCGCGACGGCCGGGGTCAGCGCCACAAGACCTTCCGGCGCGTCTTCCCAGACCGCCACGGGCGTACTCGTCCTCCAAAAGGGCGAGGATGAATTCCTGGTCCTCGGGGGTGTCGGCTCCGGATCGCTGTCGGTATCCCTGGCACGCGAGGATACGGGGAAAACTGTCGATATCCTCTCGGTGGACGAAATCCGGACCGACACCGACGGGTCTTCCTACCTGCACCGCCTGAACGGAGACGAAACCTCCATGGGTGTCGCCCTGTTCCGGACGGGTACGGCCAAGGCCTTCCTGGTAAAGCTGTACCAGTATTAAGTCCCAGGTCAATCCAAAAGCGCCTGCAGTTCCGGAAGGGCTCTGCAGGCGCTTTGTTTTACGGCATCGGACGCCGCCTACGGCATCTGCTCGGAGAAGTGGCGGGTCATGTAGGCCAGGGCGCGGCGAAGGGCGTCGTACCAGTAGTAAGAAGCGTGCGCACCGTCATAGCAGCGGAACTGGACATTCATCTTGTTCTTTTTCATCTGCTGGTAGGTGGCCACGTTGGCGTCGAACAGGAAGTCGTCGTCGCCGCAGTCCAGCACGAAGTACACGCTCTTGGCGGCCTCGATCTGCTCCGGCGTGTAGTGACCGCCGTTCATGGTGGCGGGAAGCACGGCCGGGCTCTCGGCACTGCTCTCGAACAGGCTGGCGCTCACGGCCGCACTGATGGCATACACGCTGGAGAACAGCTCCGGATGGCGCATGCCGTAGTTGAACGAACCGCCGCCGCCCATGGACAGGCCGCCGATGGCGCGGTGACCCTTGTCAGGGATGGTCCGGTAACGCTTGTCAATGCAAGGCATGAGTTCCTGGAAGAAATAGTCCTCGTACTTCCAGTCCGGCTGGTTGAAATACCCCATGTGACCGGCCTCGTTGGCATTGGGGAACACCACGATGCACTCGGCGGCGGTACCGTCGTTGGTAATCATGGTAATGGCCTCGGAGATCATGGAAACGGCGATATTGGCCCATTCCCAGTCGTTTTCACCGGCACCGTGGAGCATATACACCACAGGGTACCTGCGGTCCGGGGAGTTTTTGTAGCTGCGGGGCAACATCACGGAGAAATTCTTGTCTACACCCAGGATTTCGCTGTGGAAATACAGGTGCTCTACGGGGATGGGGAAAACACGGGCCTGATGGGCTGCAGGGTCCTGCTCCTTCACCTCCTGGGCCTGGAGCGCGCAGGTCATCGACAGGGCGATGGCTGCGAAAGCGATTAACTTTTTCATGTATAGATATTTTGTGGTTTACTACTTGCTACAAATATAAGCAAACGAAAGCATAAAAGAAATAGAATCGAAAATATTTTTCACAAATAAAGAAAAATATCGAAATAATTGGAAAAATACTTGTGTTTAATTATCTTTGTATAACCCTAATCAAAGCACGATGAAACACCTTATCGCCCTTCTTTCCGGAGCCGCAGCCGTACTGCTTGCCGCAGCCTGCTCCGCCCCCGCCCCCCGCTACGCCAACGACACCACCCTGGAGCCCCGGCAGGCGGCAGCCGCGGGAAAACCTCCCCGCGTGATTGTCATGACCGATGCGGAAACCGACGACCGCTGCTCCATGGTCCATTTCCTGCTGTATGCCAACGACATGCAGGTGGATGCCATCATCCAGAGCAATTCCTGCTTCCAGCGGCATGGCTGGAGCAGCGAACCCTGGTTGGAAGAGCAGATATCGGCCTATGAGAAAGTGTATCCCAACCTGAAGGTGCACGACAGCCGCTATCCCTCGCCGGAGTATCTGAGAAGCGTGGTGTATATCGGCGACGAGACACCGGAGCATATCGGCATCGGCAACAACGCCGCTGCTCTGATTCCGGGCGTGGAGCCGGTCATCGACCCTTCCACCTGGGAAGACACGCCGGGCAGCGACCGCATCGTGGAAGTGCTCCTGGAGGACGATCCCCGGCCGGTCTATCTGCAGGCCTGGGGCGGCTCCAACACAGCTGCCCGCGCGCTGTACAAGCTCAAGACCCAGTATCCCGGGCAGTATGCCCGCGCCGCTTCCAAGGCCGTTCTCTACTGCATCTGGTACCAGGACGGCGGCGGCAACTATATCGAAAGGAACTTCCCCGAGGTAACCATCCTCCTGAACCACCACTTCAGCGGCAGCTGGGACTACGGCACCATGGTGAACTCCGACGACTTCGTAGCCAAATACCTCCACAACGGGAAAAACCCGCTGGGTGCGCTCTATACGCAAAGTTATATCAGTGAAGGAGACTCCCCCGCCTTCCTGTATTCGGTGGACAACGGACTCCGCTCCTACGAAGATCCCACCTACGGCGGCTGGGGCGGACGGTTCTACAAAGTGGAGGGCTGGGACAACGTGTACCGGGACACCGGCTTCGGCGACCTCCGCGAATGGATGGAGCCCGCCATGCACGACTTCCAGGCCCGCCTCACCTGGTGCATCACCCCGGACTACGACAAGGGCAACCACAGGCCGATAATCACCTTCCCCGAAGGGCAGGACCGCACCGTGCATCCGGGCGACACCGTCACTCTCCGCATCCAGGCCACGGACAACGACAAGCCGGATCTGGAAGGAACCTGGAAAATGCGCGGGCAAGTGTTGTCCCAGCAGGGCATCACCTATGAGCGGTTCCTGGAAATGGCCTCCAGCCCGGCCGCCTCGTCCTTCCTCACCGGCTGTACCGTAAACTGGCTCCAGGGAAAGGGCGGCACCTACCCCGGCAACATCGACCTGATCTACAACAACGACGGCTCGCTGAGCTTTGTGGCTCCGCAGGTCACGGCTCCCCAGACCCTCCACATCATTGCCGAAGCCACCGACAAGGGCATGCCCCCGCTCACCAGCTACGCCCGCTTCGTGATCACCGTGCAGCCGTAGGTTCCGGCAAGGCCTGCCACCGCCAGGGAGTCATTGATGCAGTTCTTCCAGCGGTGCCACCGGTTCCATCACGCGGTGAACCGCCCAGCTGCGGGCCTTTCCCAGTTTGAACGGGACCTGGGCCCGGATATCGGCCACGGAAGCGCCGAACAGCAGTTGATACGTGCCTGCCGCCGTTTCCCAGGCCGATGCATCCCCGTTGAAAGACGCCAGCTCATAGGCCGACACGGGGAAGTTGAGCACCTGGCTCTCTCCGGGAGCAAGCAGCCGCGTCTTGGCAAAAGCTTTGAGTTCGCAGGAAGGTTTTTCCAGGGAGCCGGAAGGGGCCGTCACGTATAGCTGCACAGCTTCCTTACCCGCCACGGAGCCAGTGTTGGTCACCGTGACCGTAGCCGTGAAACCGTCGGCCGACGCCTTCACGGAAGGCTTGGAATAAGCGAACGTGGTATAGCTGAGCCCGAAGCCGAAGGGATAGGATACCTCTTTCCCGAAAGTGGAGAAGTATCTGTATCCCACATAGATGCCTTCCTCGTAACGGGTGTAGTCCACATCCTTTACCAGCGGTTCTTTCCGGCCGGTGACCGACATGGGCGCACCGAAGGAAGCCGGGCCCTCATAGGCATAGGGGAAGTTGTAGGACGAAGGATGGTCGAAGAATTGAAGCGGGAAGGTCATGGTGAGTTTGCCGGAGGGATTCACCGCCCCGGTAAGGGCGTCGGTGACCGCATTGCCGCCCTCCTGCCCCAGTTGCCAAGCCAGCAGGATAGCATCCGGCCAGGCCTTCCAAGACGCCGTCTCCACCACGCCGGACACGTTCAGCACCACTACCACCTTCTTGCCGGCGGCGTGGTAGGCGTCACAGACGTTGCGGATCAGCGCCGTCTCCGCAGCGGAGAGGTCGAAATCGGCCGGGATATGCCGGTCCCGGGCCTCGCCTGCGTTACGGCCGATGGTAATCACCGCCACATCGCCCTGTGCCGAGAGACCGAAGAGTTTCTCCCGGTCCAGTTCCAGCTCACCTGCGGCGGGAGCATGATCGAAGGGGCCGGCCACATAATCGGCCCAACGCGCATCATGAAGCTCCAAATGAGCGTTGTAAAGCCGGTCCAGGTAGGGATTCAGGCCGAACCCGGCCCTTTCCAGCCCCTCTTTCAGGCTCACCACATAGGCAGCGTTCACCTGTCCGGAACCGGTTCCTCCGGCAATGAAGCGATAAGATGTATTCCCGTACAGGTCAATCTTTTCCACGTTTTTCAGCGGAAGAATACCTTCATTTTTCAGGAGCACCATCCCCTCGGAGGCGGCCTGCCGGGCAATGGCGGCATGGCCTTCCAAATCGGGGGCATCGGTGGCCTTCCGGCCCTTGAAAGTCCCGGTCTTCAGTACCAGTTCCAGCATCCGGCGCACGCAAAGGTCCAGATCGGCTTCCGGAAGCGCACCGGAGCGTACTTTCTCCACGATTTCCTTAATCTGGGACTTGTTGCCCGGCATCATCAGGTCGTTCCCGGCGCTCACCTGGGCGGCCGTGTTGCGGCGGGCGGTCCAGTCCGTGAGCACGATGCCCCGGAAGCCCCATTCGTCGCGGAGGATAGTCTCCAGCAGAGCCGGGTCTTCCTGGGTCCAGACTCCGTTGATGCGGTTGTACGAGCTCATGATGGTCCATGGCTGCGCTTCCCGCACCGCCATCTCGAAGCCCTTGAGATAGATTTCCCGCAGGGCGCGGGTACTGATAATCACATCGTTGTCTTTCCGGTTGGTCTCCTGGCTGTTGGCGGCAAAGTGCTTGGCCGACGTCCCCACGCCCCGTCCCTGGATGCCCTGCACCATGGCCACGGTCATCTTCCCCGTCAGGTAGGGATCCTCGGAGTAGTATTCGAAATTGCGGCCGCAAAGGGGATTCCGGTGGATGTTGAGCGCCGGAGCCAGGATGACGTCCACCCCGTAGGCTACCGCCTCCTCCCCCATCGCATCGCCGATACTGCGCAGAAGGTCTGTATTCCAGGACGATGCCAACGCGGTGGCCACCGGATAGGCCGTACAGTAGTAATCGCCCTCTTTGCCCCGGTGCTTCACCGCCAGGCGCAGGCCGGCCGGGCCGTCGGCCATGACCACATTTGTGATGCCCAGGCGGGGAAACGCATAGGTAGAGCCGCCCACCGCCATCCGGTTGTCGTAGATGGAGGCCGATACCGGCAGGTCATAGACGGCCTCGGAGGGGTCTCCGCCGTACAGGACGCCCTGGTTGGCGCCCACCAGCAGCGTAGCCTTTTCCTCCAGGGTCATCGCCCTGAGCACGGCGTCAACGCTGTCTTCCGACAATTTGGGCTGGGCCATTGCCAGGCCTCCCGCCCATAAGGCAAGAGCCAGAAGGGAGAGGCATTTTTTCATAAGAGTCTGATTTGATCCACGACCACACCTTCGTCCAAGGCCTTGAGTACCAACGTGTGGGAGGACTGTCCACCCACCGGGAAGACCGCTTCCTTGATGCTCTGCCCCGTAAGCACATTCTCACACCACTCGGCCGAATGCCAGTGGGTTTCATAGGACAGAATCTGTTCCGGATGCCCGTCAAGGGACACCGACAGGCGGATCTGTCTGTTGTTCACCGGGAAGCTGGGCAGAAAGGCAATCCTTACACGGACAGAATCGGCGGATACCCGGCCGAAGTCGAATTCCTGCTTCTCCCCGCAAGGATAAAGCGCAGCTTTGTTCTCATAACCCAGCATATCCTGCAACTGCCCCGTACCCCGGGTGAATTCCGACCCGTTCCACTGCCGCAGCACGGGTTCGTCGGAGAGTAGCGGAGTGTCCAGCTTAACTTTTGGAACAATCTCGAACACAGGAAGTTTCCTGGGCTGGAAATCCATCATGCGCTTCCATTTCCCATTGTTCCTGAGACCGTAGTTGTAGGTACTGGTAAGGCGGGCGATGCTGTCGTAGGCGATATCGCTCTCCCGCCAGCTTCCCCGGCCATGACGGGCCAGTTGGGCACGCAGGAACTTGTAGTTCATCTGCGTAGCAGCCTGCACCGGATACTGTACCAAATGGAAGTAGGCATCCAGACGGTCTTCGGGCATATCGGCCGAGAGGGCTTCGGCCCGGTCAGAGACGGCCTTGTAATCGGAAAGCCGGCGACGGATGGTATTCTCGCTCCAGGGCAGGTCTCTCACCTCCAGACGGTCCGGATAATACACATACGTATTGCCCATATGTTCCGGCTTCCGGATATGGGCCAGGCGGTAATGCTCTTTCATGACGGGGAGCAGTTCCCTGCCGGACTTTTCGCCGAATTCCCGGCACAGGAAAGCGCCCAGATGGGCGGAGGGGCCCTCTTGGCGCACCCGGTCGATATTCCAGGC
Organism: uncultured Bacteroidales bacterium; assembly: GCA_946187865.1. Taxonomy (GTDB): domain Bacteria; phylum Bacteroidota; class Bacteroidia; order Bacteroidales; family UBA932; genus Cryptobacteroides. The sequence goes on along the minus strand of CAMHST010000010.1, from coordinate 27,250 downwards.
CATGTCCAGGAACAGTTCTGTCTGGTACTCGATGGGTTTGATGTCGCCGACATTCAGGATCCAGATCTTCTGCACCCCGTTGTCATAGGCCTGGTTCATCTGTTCGTACAGCAGGCCGGGATTGAACGTACCCAGCCACAGGTAATCGTGCGGCACGCCCCAATAAGACACATGATAGTATATTCCGTTTCCGCCCGGACGCTGCCGTTCCTCGGCGGTAGGATAGTGAGTGACATAGCCGAAATTGTCATCCGGCCACATCAGCGTCACGTCCTCGGGGACTTCCAAACCGGCATTGTACACGTCCAGCACTTCCTTGTAAGGGATGAACATCTGCGGAATCCGGGTGACATCCGGATCTACCAGCCTCGCGAGCATTTCCCGCTGGGCGGCGATCACTTCCGTCAAGGCAGCCTTGCGTTCCTCCACGGTATTGGCTCCGGCCATGCCCCAGTCGTGCAGGCCGCGCATGCCCACCGTATAGAAAATCTCCTGATCTTTCACCGCTTTCACCCGGTCTTCCCAGAAAGAGAGGACATTATCGCGGTTGCTGATGAAATTGTACTCTCCTTCGCCGCGCCGGGGCCATTCCACAGCTGCATTACAGGCCATCGGCTCACAATGGGAACTGCCGATATAGATGCCATAACGCTCTGCCACTTCGCGGTTTCCCTCCGTCAGGAAGAACGCCTGGTTGCTCTCGTGCATGGCCGGCCAGAAAGTATTGGCCCTGAGACGGAGCAGCAGTTCAAAGATGCGGCCGTTCTTGTCCGGGCCGATTTCCGGACGGGTAGGTCTGTAAGGAGGCTCATAATCCCGGCTGTTCCAGCGGGTAAGACCCCAGTCTTCGTCATTGATGAAAATGCCCCGGAACTCCACACTGGGGCTCTGGACATTCAGATAGCCTTTGGGCAATTCCAGTTTTTCCAGGGGACGCGGAGTGACATCGGCCCAGAACTCCCAAGGGGAGATGCCCAGAAGACGTGTGAGTTCGATGATGCCATAGGCCGTTCCATGGGCGTCGCTGCCTACGATGTACAGGCGGTTTTTCCGGTCCACCATGAGCATGAAGGCCTCTTTCTTTCCCTTCAGCGGGGTAAGGTCTATGCCGGAAAGCAGCGGATTCACGCCCGCTGTTCCCACGATAATCTGCGGTGACTGCTCTCCACGGGTAAAGTCCTTCCCCAGCACCAGCCGGCTGTCATGGCTCAGGATATCCAGCGTAGTCTGCACCATCACATGTTCATCGGTGGAACAGGACAGGACAGGGCTTTCCCCGCTGCGCCATACAAATTGTGCACGGAGCGACCCGACGAAAGAGAGAATGGCCAGCGAGAAGGTAATGATCTTTTTCATAGTCTTTTCCGGATTTATTTTACCGTTATCACCGTACGAAGGTACGCAGTGCACTGCGGCGTGCCGCCATCGGCCACCGTCAGGATCAGGTGGATCTGGTCGCCGGAGGCTGCGTCGGCGGGGATGGTGACGCGGGTGGCAGGCGTGGAAGGGCTGTCGATGGCCACATCGCCCTGGAAGGCGCCGTACACCTTCCACTGGGCCCAGCCGCAGGTGAGGGCGTTGCCGTCCGGGTCGGAGACCGATGCCTTGATGTTCACCGTGGCGCCGGGCTTGGCCGAAAGGGAGAGCGGCCCCGTCACCACCGGCTCGTGGTTGGCCGACGCAAAGTCAGGCGCCACCGTCCAGGCCATGCGGGCGGCGAAGTTGTTCTGCACGGCGGGGATAAAGTCCGGAAGCAGCGGAGCGGAGCCGCCGCGGAAGCCGAAGGGAGCCGTGTAGCCCATCTGCTTCTCGCGCTCGCTGAGCTCCTTCATGCGGCCGGCCCAGCCGCCCCAGCGCGGGTCTTCCCAGGCGCGGAGGCCATTCCCGATTAGGTTCAGGAAACAGGGTGTATCGCCCTCGCTGATAAAGCTGTCCTTCTCGCCGGGTGCCGTCCACACGTTGTATCCCATTTCCCGGAGCTCCTCCCGGGTATAACCGGATAGGCCGAAGTAATCCGTCACGTCGCCGGGGACCATCTGCTTGCCGTCGCCCCAGACGCGGTACATGCTGCCGATAAGGCCCTTGGACGAGATGTTCTCCCGGGTCCAGGCCGCGCTGTAATACAGCGTGTCGGCCTTTCCTGCAACGGAGCGCATGGCGCCATAGCCGATGGGCGTGATGTCGGCATTGATAATCACGGACTCCACTTCCGGCCAGGCAGGCTGGATGTAGTCGCGGAAAGAGGTGTCCTGGGCGCCGGAGAGGCAGAGCTTGCACTTGGCATTGACCTTGGCCCTCACGGCATCCCACTCAGGGGTTCCGGCATACTGCTCCTCGATGCTCTTGAGGGCGCGGGCAACGGTACTGGGGCCGCCCCAGACCTGCACGAAGACAGGGCGGGGGTCGTCATCCAGGAGCACCTGCTTGATGAGCTCGGAGCCGGGGGTGTCCTCGGTGATGTCGGCCTCGAAAGTAATGTTGCCCTCGCGGATCACCGCTTTCAGGGAGGCGGGATCGGGATAGGCGGGGTTGTGTTTCACCAGATAGGGATACACCTTCTCGTAGGCCTCCACGTCCTCGTCAATGAAGCGCTCGCCTTCTTTCCAGCGCCAGGTGGTCTGCGGGCCCAGGCCCATGCGGGCATACTCGCTGCCCTCCCGCATCTGCGGGGTTTTGCCGTCGCCTTTCCAGTGGACCTGGCTGCTGGCGTAGATGAGGCCTTCCGTGTCGTAATCAGTAGAGAACAGCAGATAACGGAGAAGGGAGTTGTGGTCGTCCAGCTCCGGGTCGCAGGTTACGATAATACGGGGCTTGACGGGCTGCGGCTGCTTCTCAGAGCAGCTGGAAAGCACAGCGGCAGCCAGGGCCATAAAGGAAAGGAAACGTTTCATTATTCAACAGTTATAACAGTTCTGAGATAGTACGTAAGTACGGGGTCGCCGTTGTCCTGGGCCTGAAGCACCAGGTGGATGGTGTCGCCGCTCTTGGCGTCGGCGGGTACGGTGAAGGTGGTCTTGGCCTGCTCCGGGGTGTCCACAGAAAGGGCGGCATCATTGGTGAGCACATAAGTGCCCACAGGGAAGTACCACCACTTGAGCGTGAGCTGGTCGCCGTCCGGGTCGGAGGCCTTGGCGTTAATGGTCACCGTCTCGCCTGCCTTGGCCTTGAGGGCGAAGGGGCCGCTGAGCTGCGGATAGTGGTTGGCATCCTCGAACTTCGGGGTCACGGACCACTTCATGCGCGCCGCCTCGGAGAGATTGCGCTCGGGAGCCATATTGGGGAAAGTATGGTCCTCGGGGCCGCCGCCGCGCATCATGGCCATCATGGCTGCCATGTCCGGAGATGCCCCGGAAGCACCCGGGGCGCCGGCAGGACGGTTCTGTGCATTCCGGGCACGGTCCGGACGTCCGCTCATCTGGGCCAGATTATTACCCATATAGGCGGGGTGACCGCTCTGGGCAGGTCCCTTGGTAATATCCCACCGGCCCGTCCAGCCGCCCCAGGTGGGATCTTCCCAAGCCCGGAGGCCATTGTCGATGAGCTGGTAGAAACAGCCGCTGTCACCGTCGCCGTAAAGAGTTCCCTGGGGCTGGATGGCAGTCCACACATAATAACCTTCAGCGGTCAGTTCCTCGCGGGTCTTTCCTGCTGAAGGACCGATGAAGTCCGTCATGTCACCGGGCACCATCTGCTTGCCGTCACCCCACAGACGCACCAGGGCGCCGATCGGGCCGATGGTCATATACTTCGCCGTCCACTCAGGATCGGTGTAACTGGGGTTGCCTTTCCAGTTGCCCATGCGGGCATTGGTGTTCTGGACCCAGATGCCCGGCCAGTTCACGGCGATGTAGCTGTTGTAAGCATTGTCCTGGTCGCCGGAGAGATTCAGGACCACTTTCCCGTTCACTTTCTTCACAATGGCATCCCATTCAGGCGTACCTTTGTACTCGTCTTCAATGCTGCGCAGGGCCGCCGCGATGGAGGAGCTGCCGCCCCAGGCCTGGATAAAGAGGGGACCCGGCTTGTCGTCCAGGATGTTGGCCTTGATCAAGTTGGAGCCGTCCGTGTCGTAGGAATAGTCTCCCTCGAACACGCAGTTGCCCCACTTGGTCACGCTCCGAAGGTATTCAGGGGTTGGATAGCGGCTGTCGTGCACTTTCAGGTTCTGGTAACACTCGGCATAAGCGTCGATGATATCGTCGATAAAACGCTCCTCCGGGTTGAACCGCCAGGAGGTCTGCGGGCCCAGGCCCATGTTGTCGTACTCCCCGCCCGGTATGAACTGGGTGGTGCCTTTTCCGTCGCCCAGCCAGTGGAAACGGCTGCTGGTGTACACCAGGCCGTCAATCTGGAAGTCCGTGGCGTGCAGCAGGAAACGGATCATGGAGTTGTTGTCGTCCAGCTCGGGGTCGGCCGTGACAATGGTGCGCGGCGCCTGGAACACCCCGTCCTTGGGAGCCTGACTGCAAGCGGCTACGGCCAACGCTGCAATGAGTATATACTTGATTTTCATTTCTTCTTGTTTATTTCATAACCTTCTTCGATGCATTTGCCCGTACAGGGTCGCGAAGCGACGCATCGGAGAAGGTTATGACAAAAATACTAATTATTTGAACAGCCTGGGCGCATAGTCGGCCAGATAAATGCGCCAGTTCTTCCAGACGTGGCCGCCGTCGGTCTCCAAATACACGTACGGATAGCCGGCCGCGTCGAATTTCTCGCGCAGGGCCTTGTTGTTCTTATACAGGAAATCCACGTTGCCGCAACCCATCCAGTAGAGCTTCACGCCCTTCTTGAACTGGGTGGCCAGCTTGGCGTCGAAGTCCTTGTAGATGGGAGAGATGTCTTCGCGGGTCACGCCCACCGCGGCGCTGAACAGACCCACATACCCGAACAGGTCCGGATAGTTGGCACTGATGAAGGCCGAGTGGAAACCGCCCATGGACAGTCCCCCGATGGCACGGTGGGCCTTGTCGGCCTGCGTCCGGAAAGTCTTGTCCACGAACTTCACGATCTCCGGGAAATACGTCTCGAAGGTGCCGTCCATGGTCCCTTTCTCGAAATGATACGGCTTGTAGTAACCCATGTCGCTCTCGCCAGGAGCAGCGCTCATGCCGGCGTGGCCGTTGGGCATCACCACAATCATGGGCTGGGCCTTGCCCTGGGCGATCAGGTTGTCAAGGATGGTGCAGGCGCGGCCGAAGTTCTTCCACTCGTCCTCGTCACCGCCCATGCCGTGGAGCAGGTACAGCACCGGATACTTCTTCTTGGGATTGGCCTCGTAGCCGTAAGGGGTGTACACGTTCATGCGGCGGTCCATCTTGAGGCCGTCGGAATGGTACCACACCGCCGTCACGCTGCCATGGGGAACAGACTGCACGCTGTACAGGTCTCCCATGCCGCCCGGAACGGTGAAAAGGTTCGTGAGCGTGGCGAAATCCCGGAACACATACGGGTGGTTGGGGTCGATGGTGGCAATCCCGTCCACCAGGAACGTGTAGCTGTAAAGTTCGGAAACCAGCGGTTTGGAGGTATAGGTCCACACGCCGCCTTCCCCTTCCGCCATGTCCACGATGCCGCTGGAGGCCATGCCCACGTTGGTCCCCTTCTCCCCTTCCATGAAGTCTCCCACAATCTGCACCTTGTGCGCCTTGGGAGCCAGGAAGTTGAAGGTGACGGAGCCGTCTTCATTCACGATGGCCGACTTCAGCTCCTGGGACGGAAACAGGTTTTGCTGGGCAGTGGCGGACAGTCCCAGAAGGGCCGCCGCCACTACGATAATCAATCTTTTCATATGCTTAGGAAACAACGATGACATACTGTGCGAAGCGGGTCATGGGGCGCTCGGCCTGGTCACGGACCTCCAGGTTCACCACCAGCTTGTCTCCGCTCTTGGCGTCGGCAGGCACGGTGAACGAGGCGTTCCAGCCATTGGCCTGGACGGTGAGTCCTTCGGCCTTGCCCTCCTTGTAGGTGCAGGAAGCGGCGGGAACATACCAGCTGGCCGTGAGTTTGTTGCCGTCGGGATCCGTAGCGGAGCCGGAGAGCCGGACAGTCTCGCCGGGAGCGGCGGTGAAGTCGGCCACCTCAGCGGTTACGACAGGAGCGTGGTTACAGTCCTTGGGCTCGGAGATGGCCCAGTCGGCCCGGGCGGCCAGCTCTTCCCACATCACGATGGTGTAGTGGTTGTTGCCGCGGTTGTTCACGTCGCTGCGCAGGCCGATATTGATGAATCCGGCACAGCCGAACTGGCAGAAAGCCCAGGAATAAGGCTCATAGTCGGCGCGGGGATAGGTCTTGAGGTTCTCGGGACCCCAGCCCAGCTCGGCGGACTTGCCCCAGTCCATGTAGTCGATCAGGCCATAGTTGTAAATGATGGGCTCGCCGTAGATGGCGCGGCCCTCGGCCATCAGCCAGATTTCGCCGGTGAGTTTGCCGTGGTTCAGCTTGAAGGCCTCCAGGTTCCAGGGAGCGTGCAGGTAAGGCTGAAGCTCTTCGGCGGCCGGACGGGGACCGTTCTTGCTGGCGCTGAAGAAAGAGCCGTAGCTGAAGAAGCCGCCGGGGCCGTAGCCGCCGGATTTCAGGCCCGGGAACATCTCGTCGATCTTGCTGTCGGCGCGGCAGTTGTCTTCACCGCTGCCGCCGATGCGCACCTTGTCGGTCACTTTCTTGAGGATGGACTCCCACTCGGGCGTGCCATGGTAGCGCTCGTAGATGGTGTACAGGGCCCGGACGGTGGTGTTGATGCCGCCCCAGTGCTGGATGGTGAGGGGACGGGGGTCGTCGTCCAGAATCTTCTCCACGATGAAGTTGGAGCCTTCGGTCTCGAAGCGGTAGTCGCCCTCGAACTCGATGTTTCCCACCTTGGTGATGCTGCGGATGTACTCCGGCGTGGGATAGTTGGGGTTATTCTTGCTCAGGTACTGATAGTCGGCCTCATAATAGTCCAGTACACGGGGAAGCCAGGTGGGGTCCACCGGACGGTATTCGGTAAGGTCGGCCGCCGTTTTCACGCGGTGCTCGCAGTGCTGGGCGTTGCAGCGGTAGTGCGGGGTGATCTCACCCAGGGTATGCAGGCCGCCGTCACCGGAGAAATGGAACATGCCGGCGGTCCACACAATGCCCGCCAGGTCGTACTGGTCGGCATAGAGCAGGCTCAGAAGGACACCGTTCATGTCGTCCACCTCCAGGTCGGTGGTGATCAGGACCCGCTCCTGCTGACTTTTGTCCACCTTGGGAGCTAAGGCGTCGGCGGGGAGGTTCTTGGGAGCGGAGGTGCAGGCGGCGGCAAGCAGTGCCAAGGCACCATAAAGGATTCGTTTCATAACCAATTACTTTTTGAACAGAAGCGGAGCAAACTCGGACAGGTACAGACGCCAGCAGTTCCACACATGGGCGCCGTCGCTTTCACGGAAACTCAGGTTGGGCATGCCCAGAGCCTTGAGGTCCTCGTAATAAGTCTTGGCATTGTTGAAGCCGAAGTCGTCCCGGCCGATGCCGATCCAGTAGGCTTTCACGCCGTTGGCGATCTGGGTGCGCACGGCATCCATGGTGGCCTTGTTCTCAGGCACGTTCTCGTCCAGCTCGTGGATGCGGCCGCCGGCGGAGAATACGCCCACGTAGTCAAATACGTTGGGATAGCGGCGGGAGATGTTCACGCTGTGTCCGCCGCCCATGGACAGGCCGGCGATGGCGCGTCCGCACTTCTCCGGGATGGTACGGAAGTTCTTGTCGATGAAGTTCACGATCTCCATGAAGTTGGCCACGTACTTTCCTTCCGGATCACGGAAATGGAAGGGCTTGTAGTAACCCAAGGAGCTCTCACCGGGAGCGGCCTGCATCTCGGCATGGCCGTTGGGCATCACCACGATCATGGGCTCGGCCTTGCCCTGGGCAATGAGGTTGTCCATGATCTGGACGGCACGGCCGAAGATGGTCCACTCGTTCTCGTCACCACCGGAGCCGTGAAGGAGATAGAGCACGGGATACTGCTTGTAGGGATTGGCATCATATTCGGCCGGGAGGTACACATTGAGCCTGCGGTCCTTGCCGATCCCATAGGAATGGTACCACTTGGCCACCAGGGTGCCGTGGGGCACATCGTTCACCTTGAACAGGTCGGCCAGGCCGCCGCCCACCAGGAACACGTTGGTAACGGTGGCGAAGTCACGGTACACGTGGGGGTTGTTGGGATCCAGCACGGGAACGCCATCTACCAGGAAGGTGTAGCTGTAAAGCTCTGAAGGAAGCGGGTTGGACGTATAGGTCCAGGTGCCGTCCTTGCCTTTTTTCATGTCAATCTGGCCAGCGCCCACCATACCGGCGATGTGCTGCTGGACATCCTTCTTGATAAAGTCACCGGCAATCTGCACTTTCTTGGCATCCGGAGCGATCAGGCGGAAGGTCACGCAGCCTTTCTCGTCCACGGTACCGGACTCGATGTTCTGGGAAATGAAGAGGTTCTGCTGGGCGAAAGCGGTAAGGCCCAGGGCCATGGCGGCAAAAAGGGAAAGTATTTTTTTCATATCGTGTGTCTGTGTTAAAAACCTGCCCGGAGCCCTTTGTGGAAGGCACCGGGCAGGAACGGGGAAACTGTTATGTATTATTTCCAACCCTCATTCTGGGTCATGTTCGGGTTCACGGCCATTTCGTCGGCCGGGAAAGGAAGCAGTTCATGTTTGCCGGCCTTCCAACCCACGGTTCCGTCGGGGTTGTAGCGGACATAGTCCACAGTGCCGTCCGGCTGCAGCTCGGGATGGACGGCTCCCCGGTTGGTGAGCTTGGCCTGGGCATCACCCCAGCGGAGGAGGTTCTGGTAACGGAGACCCTCGAAGCAGAGCTCCATCCAGGACTCGTCCTTGATCACCTGAAGGTCCACGGAAGTGGCCAGCGGGGCCTTGGCGCGAGTACGCAGCTGATTGATGTAGTTCAGGGCTTTGTCCTTGTTGCCGGCGAGGAACTGGGCCTCTGCGGCGAAGCAAAGGACCTCGTCATAGCGCATGATGTGGTCGGGCAGCGGATAGCGGTAAGCGGAACCATTGTCTTTCCAGATCATGTATTTGCGGTTGAACAAGCCTTCGCAGTCGTAGATGGACATGCCGTCCTTGACGCGGGTATTGAACTCGTCCTGCATCTGCTGGTAAGTGAGGATGAAGTTGTTCAGACGGTAGCCGTCGGCACCTTCCACCTCCACGAACTTCTCATAGAGGGGCTTGGTCGCATTCACCTGGAATCCGAAAGGATAGGTGGCGAAGTTGGCCGTGGCGGGACGGGACTTGTCGTAGTTGTACTCATATTTCTCGGCGCGAAGACCGGTCCACATGCCATGGTAGGTGGAGTTGGGACCGCTGTTGGAAGGATCGTCGATACCCCGCATGCAGAAGAGGTCTTCCGGAGTGACATCGCCACGGATGGTGCCGAAGTCTTTGAGGTCGGCCTGGAGGGAGAACTTGCCGCTATTGATAATCTGGTCGAAGGTGGCGGCAGCCTCGGCGTTTTTGCCCTGCCAGAGCTGGGCCTTTCCGAGCATGGCCTGGGCAAAGCCCTTGGTGAGGCGGTAGGTGCCGGTCTGGTCGGTCAGGGCGCCGCTGGAGATGGCATCGCCCAGGTCTTTCTCGATCGCTGCCCAGAGAACACCGGTGGATTCGCTGTTGGCCTGCAGGTATTCATCCTGGGAAAGGATGTGGTCCACCAGCGGAGCGGTACCCCAGAGGGTGACCAGCTCGAAGTTGGCCCACGCACGCATGGCAAGGGCCTCGGCACGGGCGCGTTTCATCACGGCAGAGTCGCCGGTTACGCGCTCCAGCACCAGGTTGCAGCGATAGATGAGGGTATATAGACCCTGATACAGGCCTTTCACGACGTTGTTGCCGTCGGTGAAGGTGAATTCGGAATACTGGTAGTAGATACCGTCGGCGCGGGAACCGCCGCCGGCCCAGAGTTCGTCGCCCAGGAAGTTCATCAGCCAGGCGGCGCTGTTGGTACCGCCGGAATGGACGGTCTTGAACTGATAGTAGGCAGCCACGATGGCTTCTTCGGCCTCGGTGTCAGTGGTGTAGAAATCGTCGATGGCTACAACACTGTGCTGGGGGATGTCCAAATTCTTGGAGCAGGAACCTGCGAGCAGAACAGCACCAGAGGCAAGAACTGTGGAAATGATATATCTGAGTTTCATAATTCTTTCTCCATTATGCGGTTAGAAGGAAATGTTCAGACCAAAGACGGTCTTCTTGATGGTCGGATACTGACCGTAATCGATACCCAGGCCGCTGGAACTCACGGACACCTCGGGGTCGAAGCCGGGGTAACTGGTGAATACGAACCAGTCGTCCAGGGAGACATACAGGCGGAGGCTGTTGATGGAGACCTTCTCCAACCACTTCTTGGGCAGGGTGTAGCCCAGCTGGAGCTGCTTGATCTTGAAGTAGGAACCGTCGAACACATAAGCGGAGCTCTCCAGGAAGTTGGCGTAGCTGGCATCTTTCCAGCTGCTGAGCTTGGCGCTCGGGAAGCGGGTGTTGTCACCGGCCTTCTGCCAACGGTTGTCGAAGATGTACTGCAGGGTGTTGGCCTGGATACGGGTGGAACGGGGAACGGCATAGGCAATCTCGTTGCCGGCTGCGCCGCTGCCGAATGCCACCAGGTCGAAGCCCTTGTAGCCCAAGTTGATGGTAATACCGTAGGTCATGTCCGGAATACCGGAGCCGATCATCACCTTGTCGCCGTCGCTCATCACATCGGGGTTGCCATCGTGGTCTACGAAGGTAGGCTCGCCTGTGGAAGGATTCACGCCGCCGTATTCGTAACCGCGCATGTACCAGATGGGATAGCCCTTCTCGAAGTAGGTGGTGATACCGGAGCCGCCGCTGCCGCCGGCAACGCGGGTGAGGGTCTCATAGACATAGGTCACCTCGTTCTTGAGGGTGGCCAGGTTGCCGCTGACAGAGTAGTTGAAGTCACCGATCTTGTCTTTCCAGGAAAGTTCGAACTCGTGGCCGATGTTGCTCACGTTACCGGCGTTGATCGGGGAAAGGGTACCACCGACGACCAGGGAGGAGGTTACGCTGGGCATGATCAGGTCCTTGGTCTTCTTGATGAAGTAGTCGTAGGTGAAGGACAGGCGGTCCTGGAACATCCGGAGGTCCAGACCCAGGTCAATCTGCTCGGAGGTTTCCCACTTCAGGTTGTAGTTGCCGATGGCATTGGGAACCGATCCGGTAGCATAGCTCACACCGGGTTCCATACCGAGCTTGATGGTAGAGGCGATGGTGGCGGCGTACATGTAGTTGCTCAGTCCGGCGATGGAACCGTTCTGGCCCCAGGAAGCGCGGAGCTTGAGGTGGCTCACCGGCTTGATGCCCAGGTTGCGGAACCAGTTCTCACGGGAGAGGGTCCAACCGGCGGAAACGGCCGGGAAATAGCCCCAGCGGGTATTCAGCGGAAGGATGGACAGGTCGGCCGCGTCGGCGCGCAGGGAAGCCTGGATGTAGTACTTGTTGTCGTAGTCGTAGGAAATACGGCCGAAGTAGGAAAGCTCGGCGTAGTTGCGCTCTTCACCGCCGGAGACGGTCTTGGTGGCCGTACCGGTCTGGTTGGAGAAGAAGGCGTAGTTGGGATCCAGCTTGGTGATACCCAGGTTATCAAGACCCGTACCGGCAATCTGGCCAGTTACGCTGTAGTTGGTACGCCAGGAATAGGACATACCCAGCATGGCGCCCAGGTTGTGCTTACGGCCGAAGGTCTTGTTGTAGTTGGCGAAGTTCTCCCACTGATAGTAGGTGTTGGTACCGGCCGATGCATTGATGGTGACATAATCGGTCACGGTGTCGGTGTTGGTCACGTTGGGCCAGGTTACCGTGTTGCTGATGGAGCTGTTGATGGTGTAACCCAGGCGGGAAGTGAAGTTGAAGCCCCTGAACGGGGTGAAATCCAACGAAGTGGTACCGCGCAGGTCGAAGCGGCGGCTCATGGGATCGGAATACTTCACATGGATCCAGGGGTTGATGTTGTTGGACTCCTGGAAGGGAGACATAGAATAGTAGTCGCCGTTCTCGTCCTTTACGAAGATATGTCCCTGATCTACAAGGCTCTGCATATGGGCTGGAAGATGATTTTGGTCATAGATGACGGGAGTGAGCGGGTCCATCTGGATGGTGGAAGCCGGAAGGGAATACATGCCGCCGGCACGTACGCTCTTTGAGTCGCTATAGCCGAAGCTGTTGTTGGTGGTGAACTTAAGCCAGTCCTTGATCTTGTAGTCGGCGTTCACGGTAGCCGTGAGACGGGAGAAGGAATCCTGGTTGGTGATCACCGGACCGTCGTTGTTCAGGTAGGAGACGGAAGCATAGAGGGAGCCGTTGTTGTTGGCGCCCTGGAAGGAGAGGTTGTGGCGCTGCATGATGCCCTGCTCGAAGGCGACATCGGCCCAATTGGTATCAGTGGTGCCATCGTAGTAGTTTTTGATGATGTCTTCCTTCACCAGCTCGCCTTCCCGCACCCAGGTCAGGTAGTCCTTGGCGTTCAGGGCCTTGGGAATGTGGACCATGTCCTGGAGGGAGAGCTGCATGTCGTAGCGGATGATGCGGCGGCCCTGGGCGGCCTTCTTGGTGGTGATCAGGACCACACCGTTACCGGCCTGTGCACCGTAGATGGCGGCGGAAGCGGCATCCTTCAGGACCTCCATGGACTCGATGTCATTGGGGTCCAGCTGGGCGATGCTCCGCATGCGCAGACCGTCCACCACATAGAGCGGGTCGGAGGAGGAGTTGGAGCTGTAACCGCGGATACGCATGGAAGACTCGGAACCCGGAGCGCCGGAGAGGGAGATCAGCTGCACGCCGGCGGTCTTGCCCTGCAGGGAGCCCTGCACGTCGGTGACCGAACGGTTTTCGATGTCCGCGGCCTTCACCTGGGAAATGGCGCCCGTGACGTCGCTCTTGCGCTGGACGCCGTAACCGATCACCACCGTCTCTTCAATGAGCTGCGTGTCGGGTTCAAGGTTCACGTTGATGGATGCCGTGTTGGCTGCAAAAACCTGCGTGGCATAACCCACGAAGGAGAACTCGAGATTGGCTCCGCGGGGAACGGTGACGGTATATTTACCGTCAATGTCCGTGGTGGTTCCGTTGGTGGTGCCCTGCTGGACAACACCAACGCCAATCATGGGCTGGCCCTGCTCGTCCAGAACAGTACCAGAGACTGTGATGTTACCCTGGGCAAAGGCGAGGCCCATGCCCAGAACCATCATCAGTACGAATGACAGGATTCGTTTCATTGGGTTAGATGTTTTAAATAGTATTTGATTTGGTTATTTGGTCTTATGGTTTTAGTTGGAGGCGGCGATGATCACCAGGGCGGCCAGGAAGCACAGGAACATCGCATACACATACTTCATGGTTCCCTTGGGCGCTTCCTTGAACTCGCGCCAGATCAGGACACCCCAGATCATGGCAATCAGCGGGGAGGCGTTGGAAAGGGCATAGGAGACAGCCTTGTTCACGGGCGCCTGGGCGCTCATGAAGCTGATCACCATACCGCTCATCCAGATAAAGCCGCCCAGCATGCCGATCAGGTGGGTACGGGCATCTCCCTTGGTGAAATAGTCCTTCATGGTGGTCTTGCCCTCCACGGAGTGGCTCATGGCCACCGGGCAGAGGAAGAAGGTGCTCACCAGCACGGCCAGGGCGAAGAAGAACACCGCCTGGTACGGGGACAAGGTACCCGCGCCGCCGAAACTGGGAGCGGTTCCCTTGACCACGAGGCCGTAGAAGAACGCAAAGCCGATACCGGAAATGAGGGCGAAGATGATCCCCGCCTTGGGGCTCTTCTTCTGGCTGCCGGCCAGCTTGTTATAGGACACACCGCACAGCACCATGGCTGCAATGGCCAGCACGACACCGATCCAAAGCATGGCCTTGTTGCCGGTGAAACCGGAGCTGAAGTAGTTGAAGATGATGCCGCCTACCCAGCCCAGGCCGCCGCCGATGGGGAAACCCACCGCCATGCCGGCCACACCGTTGGCCGCCGTAAGGAAGATGTTGGAGAAGTTCCAGATGAGACCGCCCAGGAGCGGCCACAGGACGCTCTGCCAGGTGATATTCTCGAACAGGTGGCCGCCGTTGAACAGCAGCAGGCCCAGGATGGCTGTCAGGAAGAAACCGGCGATGTAGTCCCAGTAGAAGAGGAAAGACTTCCACTCCTTCTTCTGGACCAGCTTCTGGGTGTTTGCCCAGGATCCCCAGCAGATGCAGCAGTAGATGCAGCATACCATGGCCAGGGCGACATTGGTGACAAGTACCATAATCGTTCAGTTTTTATTCGTGTACGTACAGATCCCAGCCCAGGTAGTTCTCGATGGCATCCTGGAGGATGCCGGCCACATGGCTGCGCGTGGCGGCCACGTGATGCTCGAAGCCGTTGCGGCAGATATACTTCATGAGCTTCTGGAGGTTGTTCACCTTGGTAACGGCGATACAGCCGTCCATGCCATACGGGTCATTGGTGATTTCACCCTCGCCCAGATAGGCTTTGATGCAGCCCTTCGGGTCGTCGGTGGAGATGCGGAAGAAAGTGAAGTCGCCCTCGGAGACCTTGGCGCTCACGGCACCGAACGTCTTCACCTTGCCCAGGGTGCGGCCCAACACGCCCAGCGGCGTAAGCTTGAGGTCCTTGTTGCCCACGAAGCCGCAGGCATAGTTGCCGCAGTGGGTGCACACGCACTTTTCACGCTCCTGGGCGAAGTTGTTGTTCCAGTCCATCAGGGCCGACGCCTCGCCGGAGGCCAGGGTCAGGGCGTACATGGACACGGCACCGGCGATGTCGGTCTCGCAGGCGCTGGGGATCAGGGTGTCGGAGAGCATGGACATGATCACGCAGGGGGCGCAGCCAAAATTGATCTCCAGCGAATCCCAGCACTGGATGGCCAGGGCATCGCAGTCGTTGGCTTTGGTCCAGCGGTCCACGGCCACGCCGAACTTGGTCACCAGGGGCATCTTGTCCTCGTAGTTGGCGGGAACCTGGGCATACTCATGGATGCTCTTGTTCTTGGCGATGTACTCGGGATCGTCCTCGGAGATCTTCTCGGCGGCGAACAGGATCTCGCTCAGGTCGGCGGGAACCACGGTGATGCCGTACTTCTGCAGGAGTTTCTCGCTGGCGCGGCAGGTGTTGAAGCCCAGCGGACGGGTGCCGATCTGGCCGATCCGGCAGTGACGCAGGCCGTTCACCACGCGGCAGACGCCGGCGAACTTGATGATGTCGGCCTTCACCAGCGGGTCGTAGATGTCGTAGGTGTGCAGGGTGGTATCGGAGAACGGAATACCGTACTGATACAGGTTGTTGCAGACAGAGATCTTGCCGCAGAAAGCGTCGCGGCGGTGATCCAGGTCCACTTTGTCGTTGTAGTCGTCATAGGCCTGGACCAGGATGGGCACATTCAGGTTGGCCT
Source organism: uncultured Bacteroidales bacterium (assembly GCA_946187865.1). GTDB lineage: Bacteria > Bacteroidota > Bacteroidia > Bacteroidales > UBA932 > Cryptobacteroides. The sequence continues at coordinate 11,805 of CAMHST010000010.1, read as the reverse complement.
CGTTGATGGCGTTGATGATACCGATCTCAAAGCCGAAGTTCGGGAGGGCGACGATGATGCCGTCGATTTCCTCGCGGTGGGCCTTGAACTGGGCGGCCACCTTCAGGCCGTCTTCACGGGTTTCGATGGAAGAACTTCCGGTCGGAGTGGCATCCTCGGGGAGGATCACGTAGTCATAACCGCACTCGTCCAGCACGCGGAGCAGTTCCTTGCGCACGTCGATGGCCAGGTCCGGGTTAAAGTAGGCGCGGGTGCCGATAATGACACCGAAACAGAGTTTTTTTCCAGCTTTGTACATAACAGTTATTCGTTTTATTGTTGTTGAATTATTTGATCAGTTGCCGTACGGCGGCCTTCCAGCCATCATAAGCGGAGGCCACCTTGTCATAAGACCCGGGGACAACCGGTTTCTCGCCGTTCCAGACCTTGCCGGCCTCCTCGAAGGAACTCCAGCGGCCCAGGGCGAAGCCGTTCATCACAAAGGCGCCGAAGGCCGATGCATCCTCCACCTCCGAGCGCACCACGGGCACCTGCAGGAGATCGCTTTGGAACTGCATCAGGAAGCCGTTCTTGGTGGGACCGCCATCCACGCGGATTTCCTTCAGGGCGATGCCGGCCGTATCGGTCATGGCCTTCACCAGGTCCGCCACCTGATAGCCGATGCTCTCCAGGGCGGCGCGGCACACATGCTCGCGGGAAGAGCCCAGGGTGAGGCCCGAAATCTGCGCCTTCACCTCCGGATGCCACCAGGGGGCGCCCAGACCGGCGAAAGCGGGCACGAAGTACACGCCGCCGTTGTCTTTCACGGAAGTGGCCAGGCCTTCGATCTCCCCTGCCCCGCCGATCAGACGGAGTTTGTCCTTGAGCCAGGTGATGGTGGCGCCGGTGCAGTGGATGTTGCCTTCAAAAGCATAGAACACCTTGCCCAGGGCGGCAAAACCCACGGAAGTCACCAATCCGTCGGGGGCGTCGGCAAATTGCTCGCCGATGTTCACCATCACGGAAGAACCGGTGCCGTAGGTGGCTTTGCCCAGGCCCTCGGTGAAGCACATCTGGCCCGCCAGGGCGCCGTGGCTGTCGCCCAGCACGCCGGCAATGGAAACGGGCTTCTCAAAGAGGCCTTCCACCGTGGTCTCGCCGAACACGGCGTCGCAGGGTTTGGCCTGGGGCAGCATGGAGGCCGGGATGGTGAGCATGCGGAGCATGTCGGCGTCCCAGTCCAGCGTATGGATATTGAAAAGGAGGGTTCGGGAAGCATTGGTGTAGTCTGTCGCATGCACCCGGCCTCCGGTGAGTTTCCAGATGAGCCAGCATTCCACCGTTCCCATCAGGAGCTCTCCCCTTTCGGCTGCGGCACGGGCCCCGTCCACGTTGTCCAGGATCCACTTCACGCCGCTGCCGGAGAAGTAAGGGTCTATCAGAAGGCCCGTGCGTTCCTTCACCAGCGGGCCGAAGCCTTTTTCCTTCAGGGTGTCGCAGATGTCCTTGCCGCGCATGCACTGCCACACGACGGCATTGCACACCGGTTTTCCGGTAAGGCGGTTCCAGACAACGACGGTTTCCCGCTGGTTGGTCAGGGCCAGGGAGCAGTCTTTCCCCTTGCAGCCGGCTTGTTCCACGACGCTGCGGATCACGGCCACCGTGTGCGCGTAAAGCACCTCGGGGTCGTGTTCCACCCAGCCTTCGCGGGGATAAATCTGGTCATGGGGCAGGGCGGCCGATGCTACCAGCAAGCCGTCTTCCCGGAAAAGGAGGGCTTTGGTGCTCTGGGTGCTCTGATCGACGGAAATGACGTATTGCATAGGAACTTATTTTTGGGCTACTGCGTCAAAGACTTTGGAAGAATAGTTCACGAAATCCAGGGCGGCCTTCTCGATGCCCGCGGCATCCAGGCCATAATAGCGGAAGATTTCGGGCGAGGTGCCGTGCACCACGTCCTCGTCCGGGATACCCAGGATGCGTACCGGGACGGGATGTTCGGAGATGGCCTCCGTAACCAGGGCGCCCAGGCCGCCGAACCGGCTGTGTTCCTCTACCGTGATGATACGGCCGGTCTCACGGGCCGCCTTAAGCACGGCTTCCTTGTCGAAGGGCTTGATCCATGACAGGTCCAGCACACGGGCGCAGACCCCTTTTTCCCGCAGGGCCTTTCCAGCCTGCAGGGCATGGTAAACGGTTTCTCCCGCGCCGATGATGGTCAGGTCGCAACCGTCCAGCAGGGTGTTGGCTTTCCCGATTTCGAAGCTGAAAGCGTCGTTTTCATACACGTCCGGCACGGCGGCACGGCCCACCCGCACGTAGCAGGGCTCCGGAAAATCCACCAGGAACTTCACCAGTTTCTCGGTGGAACGGCCGTCCGGGGGCAGCACGACGTTCATGCCCGGGAAGCAGCGCAGCACGGCGATGTCGTGCAGGCTGTGGTGCGTGGCGCCCAGGGCGCCGTAGGCCACGCCGCCGCTCACGCCCAGGATGGTCACGGGATTGCGGCTGTACGCCATATCCACCTTCACCTGTTCCAGGCTGCGGGCCACATAGAAGCAGGCGGGGCCGCAGCAGAACACTTTTTTGCCGCTGTGGGCCAGGCCGGCGGAAATACCCACCGCATCCTGCTCGGCGATGCCGCATTCCACAAACTGCGCTGGGAGTTCCTTGGCAAAGTCCCCCAGGGTAACAGAGCCCCGGGCGTCCGTGGTTACGGCAACAATATCCTTGTCTTCCCGCGCCAGGGCGAGAAGCGTGTCGGTAAAACTTTTTCTGCAGGCTATCATAAGGCTTCCTCCAATGCTTTGATTCGGGTGTCAATTTCTTCCTGGGCCTGGGCATACTGCTCTGCCGTAGGAACGCCATGGTGCCACTTGGCCACATTCTCCATGAAAGATACGCCCTTCCCCTTTGTCGTGTGGGAAACAATCAGATGGGGTTTGTCGGCAGAGAAATCGATTCCGTCCAGGGTTCGGATGATATCGTCCATATCGTCCCCGTTCATTTCCACGACATCCCAGCCAAAGGCGGTCCATTTGGCCACAATGTCGTCAATGCCCATCACGTCTTCCGTGTTTCCGCTGATTTGCAAGTGGTTCCGGTCGATGATGGCCACCAGGTTCCCTAACTTGTACTGGTGCCCCGCCATGGCGGCTTCATAGATGGAGCCCTCTCCCTGCTCGCCGTCGCCCATCAGGACAAAGGTGCGGTAGGCTTTCCCGTCCATCTTGGCGGCCAGGGCCATGCCCACGCCGATGGAAAGGCCGTGACCCAGGGCGCCGGAGTTCACCTCGATGCCGGGGACATTCACGGTAGGATGGCCGCCCAGGGGTGAGCCGAACTGGCCCAGCGTATCCAGCACCGTCTTTTCCAGGATGCCCTTGGCCTCCAATGTCACGAACAGGGCCTCTACGCAGTGACCCTTGCTCAGGATAAAACGGTCACGCTCAGGATCAGAGAGAGAATCTTTGTTTATATTGAGCGTATGGAAATACAAGGCAGTGAGCACATTCAGGCAAGACAAATCGCCGCCCGTATGGCCGGCTTTTGCACTGCAAATAATCTCCATCAGCCTTTTTCTGCTCCGCTCAGAGGTCAGTTTAAGTTGCGAAGTGTTCATATCTGACTTTAGTGTTATGCGATTTTTGTTGCAAATATAATCAATCGAAAAGAAAAAACAAAAGAAAACGAAAGTATTTTTCAAAAAAATCGAAACTTTTAAGACGAAAACGCCTGATTCAATCTATAAACATCTTTCCTTTCCGAAGACATTGCAAGTCATTTTTTATTTCAAAAGATTTTCGTTACCTTTGTATTAGTAAACTAAAACCACCTCGGATTATGGCACTTAATCAAAGAAGACAGGAAATCCTGAACCTCATCAGGGAGGACGGGCATGCCAAGGTGCAAAAGCTCGCCCAGATTTTCAACGTATCGGAAGTGACCATCCGCCAGGACCTGGAAACCCTGGAGAAAATGGGCTTTGTACAGCGGGAATACGGCGGCGCATTCCTCAAAGACGTAGGGAACTTCGCCACCACCGGCACCCTCATCAACGAAAACCTCATGGTGGAAGAGAAAAAAGAGATTGCCAGAAAGGCCGCAGCCCTGATCCAGGAGGGGGAAACCATCATCCTGGATTCCGGTTCCACCACCACGGAAGTCGCCAAGCTCATGACCGGCTTCGCAAACCTCACCGTCATCACCAACGCCCTGAACATCGCCTACATCCTGGGCGGCAACCCGGGCATCAACCTCATCGTTTCCGGCGGGGAATTCAAAGCCCCCACCCTCTCGCTCACCGGAGACATGGCCGCAGCCACCTTCAAGGGCATCCACGTGAACAAATGCTTCCTGGCCACGGCCGGCATCTCCCCGGACCTGCAGCTCACCTACCCCTCCCTGAGCGACTTGGTAGTAAAGTCGGCCATGATCCGCGCCTCGGACAAAGTGTATCTGGTGGCAGACTCCTCCAAGATCGGGATCACCTCCTTCGCCTCGCTGGGGCGCCTGTCCTTGATCGACACCCTCATCACGGACAGCAAAATCTCCCCCGCGCAGATTGAAGCCATCCGGGAACTGAAAGTGGATCTCCTCTAACCTGCACCATCCAAACCAATCCAATACTAACCAAAGCCCGCTGCGAATCACTTCGGAGCGGGCTTTTTACCATTATTAACTATTAACCAACTTGAAGGTACTTATTGGAGGATTCTTTTCATAATATTAAGGTATATATTTCGTTTTACTCCGAATCCACCGCTACAAATATAATAAAACGAAAGTAAATAACAAAAGAAAGCGAAACTTTTTACAAAAAAATATTCTACGCAAAAAATGACCGCCATCTTCCGGCATTAATCTTCAATTTAAAGTATCTTTGCAGATATGAAACGATTCATTTCACTTATCTTGCTGCTAGTTCCCGCAGCGCTCTCCGCCCAGATATTCGGACTGGACCCGGTGCCCACTTCCCTTCCCGCTTCCCATCTGTGCATATATAAAGACACGCTGGTTGCCGGAGGAGACGGCCACCTGCTCGTTACCCAGATGTATATGCCGGAAGGCGACGGTCCCTGGCCCGTGGTGGTCTACCGCACTCCGTATATGAACAATGCGCCCCTCGGCGACTGGATGCTGGGGTTCAAACAGTATGCCGAGCGTGGCATCGGCGTCATCGTCCAGCGATGCCGGGGCACGGGAGGATCGGAGGGCACCTTCGAGCCTAACGTAAACGAGCGGGCCGATGGCCTGGCCCTGCTGGACTGGCTGCAAAAGGCTCCCTGGTGCAAGAGCATCGGTCTTACGGGCTGCTCCTACATGGGCCTCACCAGCTGGATCGTAGCCGATGCGGTTCCGGAAAAAGTGAAAGGCATCTATCTGGAACATTACGGGGTAGACCGGCACCTGTCGGCCTATAACAGTGGCCTGTTCCGGCAGGACATCCTCACGGCATGGGCTATCGACAATGCCGGCGTCCCCATCCGGAAGCCGGAAGTGACCGACAGTGACAAACCCTATTACGACGAAATGCGCTATATGCCCCAACGGACAATGGACGAAGACCTTCTGGGGGCGCAGATTCCCTGGTACAGAGACTGGATCTCCCATACGGACTACCCGGATCCTTACTGGCACACCGGGTTCTGGGCCCTTCTCAGAAGCATTCCGCCCAAGATCCAGGTTCCGATGACCGTGGTCGCCGGCCACTTCGACCACCACATGGAGGGCACCATCCTGGGGTACGAACTGCTGCCGGAAGCCACCAAGGCCAGGAGCCGGCTCCTGGTGGGCGGCTGGAACCACGGCTTCGAGACCACGCCCAAGCTGGATGGGCTGGTGCACGACCACGACATCGACATCAACCTGGATACATTCGAATGGTTCTATTCGCTCCTGGTCGAAGAGAAAGAGCCCGTGCACGAAGTGAAAGTCTACGACATCGGTGCAGACAAATGGCTCTCCCTGCCGGAATGGCCATCGGCCGCCGGAAACGCCCGAACCTTCTTCCTGAGCAGCGAAGCAGAAGGAACGGTGTTCGGCCTGAAAGACATGCCTTCCGGCAAAAGGAAGGCACTCTCCTATGATTACGACCCCTCCGATCCCGTCTTTTCTATAGGCGGGGAGACCCTTTTCAACTCCAACACCCGGAAGGGCAGCCAGCCGCAGAAACCGGCCGGTTACCGGGACGATATCCTCTTCTTCCGCTCCGAGCCCCTCACCAATCCTATGACCCTCTCGGGCATGCCCAAGGCTGTCATCTGGTTCTCGTCCGACTGTGAAGACACGGCCGTGACGGTGAAAATCAGCGAAGAAAAGGCCGACGGAACCACGCTGAACATCCGTACAGGCATTGCCACCCTGGCCTTCCGCAAGGCTAAACTGGGGCACCGCGGAACCTACACCCCGGGAGAGATTGTTCCTGTTGAAATTCAGATGCTGCCCATCGTCTGGGAACTGCAGCCAGGCAGCCGCATCCGCGTGGACATCTCCTCCTCCGACTTCCCCCAATACAGCATCCACAGCAACTATCCTGGGGTGTGGTCTGCCCAGACCGCCATACGCACCGCCCGGCAGCATGTCTGGACCGGCAAACCCTATCCCAGCCGGATAGAACTGCCCCTGCTGCCATAATTTCCCTCCATCCCCCCGTAGGGTGCACCTGGAAGTGCACCCTAACCAGGCACGCAAAAGGGGCAGGCGCAAAAAAAGGAGGCCGGCCCTTTGGGGCGACCTCCTACATAACGCTGAAAGCGGGATTATTCGGCTACGGGAGCCAGCACGTTGTGCACGGGCCAGGACTGGGCCTTGGCCAGCTTGAACGCTGCGGTGGCGCGGATGTCGGCCACGGAAGCACCGAAATGGACGGTGTAGTTGCCGGCGGCAGCTTCCCAGGCAGAGGTGGCCTCGTTGAAGGAAGCCATCTCGTAGGCACTCACCTTGAGGGTGAGGGTCTGGCTTTCACCGGGTTTGAGTTCCTTGGTCTTGCCGAAGGCCTTGAGCTCGCAAGCGGGCTTCTCCAGGCCGCCGGCAGGGGCGCTCAGGTAGAGTTCCACCACTTCCTTGCCGGCCACCTTGCCGGTGTTGGTGACAGTGATGGTGGCGGTGAAACCGTCGGCATTGGCTTTCACCACGGGCTTGCTGTAGGCGAAGCTGGTGTAGCTGAGGCCGAAGCCGAACGGATAGGAAACCTCTACGCCACGGGTGGTGAAGTGACGGTAACCTACCCAGATGCCTTCTTCGTACTTGGTGTAGTCCACGTCTTTCTGCTTGGCCTGGGGACCGCGGCCGAAGCCGAAGTTGTTCTGCGGACGGGTGTAGTTATACGGGAAGTTGGCGCTGGAAGGATGGTCCATGAAGTTCACGGGGAAGGTCATGGGGAGCTTGCCGGAAGGGTTCACTTTGCCGGTGAGCACATCGCCCACGGCGTTGGCGCCTTCCTGGCCGGGGGACCAGGGAAGGAGGATGGCATCCACCAGGTTCTTCCAGGAGTTGGTCTCGATGACACCACCGACATTCAGGACCACGACAACCTTCTTGCCCAGGGCCCGGTAGCTGGCACTCACGTTCTGGATCAGTTCACGCTCGATGGAGGTGAGCTCGAAGTCGTCCATCATGTGACGGTCGGCGCCCTCACCGGCGTTGCGGCCGATGCAGATGATAGCCACGTCATTGGCCCGGGCCTCGTTGCTGATGGCGTTGGCGGGAACGGCCACTTCGGCGAGCTTGCGGCGGGAGAACCAGTTGTTGACGGTGCCGCCCAGGGCGTTCTGGGCCTTGTCATAGGCCTGGAACGCGGTGTAGTAGTCGATCAGGCTCTGGTCCAGGGTGAAACCGGCGTTCTTCAGGCCGTCCACCAGGTTCACGACATAGGCTTTGTTCACATCGCCGGAGCCGGTGCCGCCGGCCACGAAGTCGATGGAGGAGATACCGTAAAGGGCCACTTTCTCGTTGCCCTTGAGCGGAAGGGTGCTGTCCTGGTTGCGCAGCAGGACCATGGCCTCACCGGCGGCCTTGCGGGCCACGGCGGCGTGGGCTTTCAGGTCCGGCTTGTTGGAAAACTTGTATTTGTTGAAGCGCGGGGTGCGGACAATGTAATTGAGCATGTTGCGCACGTTGCGGTCCAGTTCTTCCTGGGAGATGGAACCGTCCTGCACACCGGCGATGATGCGGTCGATCTCGTTCTGGTTGCCGGGCTCCATCAGGTCGTTGCCGGCCTTGGCGCTCTTGACGGTACCGGCCTTGTTGCCCCAGTCGGTCATCACGATGCCCTTGAAGCCCCACTCGTCACGCAGGACGGTGGTCAGGAGGCCCTCCTTCTGCTGGGTGTACTCGCCGTTGAGCTGGTTGTAGGAGCTCATGACGGTCCAGGGGTCGGATTCCTTCACGGCAATCTCGAAGTTCTTCAGGTAGATCTCGCGAAGGGCGCGCTGGGAGATGATGGCGTCGTTCTCGTTGCGGTTGGTCTCCTGGTTGTTGGCGGCGTAGTGCTTGATGGAAGTGCCCACACCGTTGCTCTGGATACCGCGCACATAAGCGGCGGCCATTTTGCCGGACAGGAGCGGATCCTCGGAGAAGTACTCGAAGTTACGGCCGCACAGCGGGTTGCGGTGAATGTTCATACCCGGGGCCAGGAGTACGTCCACGCCGTATTCCTTGACCTCGTTGCCCATGGCGGTGGTCACTTCCTCCACCAGGTTCAGGTCCCAGGAGCTGGCCAGCAGCGTTCCCACGGGGAAACCGGTGCAGTAGTACGTGTTGCTGTCGCCCTGGCGGGTAGGGGAAATGCGCAGGCCGGCAGGGCCGTCGGCCAGAACGGTACCGGGAATGCCCAGACGCTCGATGGGGCGGGTGTTGCCGGCGGCGCCGGGAACCTGCCAGGCCTGGCCGGAGGTGACACCGTTCACCATGGCGGCACGGGCGCCGCCTACCAGCAGGGTGGCTTTCTCCTGAAGGGTCATGGCCTTCAGCACTTCGTCGATGTTGTCCTTTCGGAGCTGAGGCTGTGCGGCGGCCACAAGGGCTACGCTCACAGCGGCAAGGGAGAGAAAGATTCTTTTCATAAATATAGGGTTAGTAAGATTGTCTTTTTCCGCCACCAAGTTAATGATTATTTCCGAAGCGGGCTTGTCTAAATATTCAAATATTTTTACAAAAAATGCAATTTGACAACAACTTGAACATCGGGACAACAAATATAATGAAAAATATAGTAACTTTGCAATAATCGAAGGATAAAATCGAAATAAACCAAAACCAAACACAATAAAATGAAAAAGACCATCCTCCTTTCCGCCGCCGCGCTGGCTTTTGTCGCCTGCCAGAGCGGAGACCCTCAATTGGGGAAAGCTTCCGTTGACCAGGTCCTGAAAGCCATGACCCTGGAAGAAAAAGTCCACTTTGTGATTGGTACCGGCATGACCGGCGCCAGCGGTGAATCCGCCGTCGTTGGTGCCACCAAGAACATTGTTCCCGGTGCTGCAGGCACAACCTACCCCATCGAACGGCTCGGCATTCCCAGCATTGTCCTGGCCGACGGCCCTGCCGGCCTCAGGATAGACCCCACCCGCGAGGGAGACGAAAACACCTATTACTGCACCCATTTCCCTATCGGCACGCTGCTCTCCTCTACCTGGAATCAGGAGCTGGTGGAAAGCGTAGGCGAATCCATGGGTGAAGAGGTGCACGAGTACGGGGCCGACGTTTATCTGGCTCCGGCCCTGAACATCCACCGCCATCCCCTGAACGGCCGCAACTTCGAGTACTACTCGGAAGATCCCGTGGTGGCTGGCAAAACCGCTGCCGCCTATGTCCGCGGCGTCCAGAAGAACGACGTGGGCACCTCGGTGAAGCATTTTGCCTTCAACAACCAGGAGACCAACCGCACCGGCAACAACGCCATCATCTCGCCCCGCGCCCAGCGGGAGATCTACCTCAAGGGCTTCGAGATTGTGGTGAAAGAGGCGCAGCCCTGGACCGTCATGAGCTCCTACAACAAGATCAACGGCACCTATACCTCCCAGAGCAAGGACCTGCTCACCACCGTCCTGCGTGACGAATGGGGCTTCCAGGGCCTGGTGATGACCGACTGGTTCGGCGGAGACGACGGCGCCGCCCAGATTGCCGCCGGCAACGATATGCTGCAGCCCGGCACATCCACCCAGTACGACCAGATCATGGCCGCCCTCAAGGACGGTTCCCTTACAGAGGCCGAGCTGGATGTCTGCGTGAAACGCTGCCTGGAGCTTGTCGCCCGCAGCCCCAAGGCCAAGGGCTATGCCTACAGCAACAAGCCGGACCTCAAAGCCCACGCCGCCGTAACCCGCCAGAGCGCCCTGGAAGGCATGGTGCTGCTGGAGAACAACGGCGTCCTGCCGCTTAAGGACGTGAAAGACGTGGCCGTATTCGGCTGCACCTCTTATGATTTCATCGCCGGCGGCACCGGTTCGGGCAATGTGAACCGCGCCTACACCGTATCCCTGCTGGACGGCCTCAAGAACGCCGGATTCAACGTGGACGAGAGCAAGAAAGACGTCTATCTCAAGCACATCGCCGATGAAGAGGCTGCTTTCAAGGCTGCCCAGGACGGCCAGTATTCGGCCTTCTACCCCACGCCGCGTCCTACGGAGCTGATCCCTTCCGCGGGAGAGCTCGCTGCATCGGCCAGGGACAACGACTTGGCCATCATCACTTTCGGCCGCAATTCCGGCGAATTCTTCGACCGCACCAGCGCCGACTTCGAACTCTCTGCCAAAGAGCGTGAGCTGCTGAACAAGGTTACCGCCGCCTTCCATGGCCGCGGGAAGAAGGTTGTGGTGGTGCTGAACGTAGGCGGTGTCATTGAAACCGCTTCCTGGAAGAGCATTCCGGACGCCATCCTGCTGGCCTGGCAGGCCGGACAGGAAGGCGGCAATTCCGTCACCGACATCCTCACCGGCGTGCAGAGCCCTTCCGGCAAGCTTCCCATGACTTTCCCCGTGAACCTGATGGATGCCGCTTCCTCCAAGAACTTCCCCATCGACACCGAGACGGGCGTTTACTTCACCAACCGCCGGGTGGATGTGGGAGAGAAAGACGTGGACCAGACCAACTATGAGGAGGGCATCTACGTAGGTTACCGCTGGTTCGACAAGCAGAACCTGCCGGTTTCCTATCCGTTCGGCTATGGCCTCAGCTATACCAGCTTCAAGTACGACCTGCCGGTGGTGGTGAATGACGGCAAGAAGATCACCGCCATGGTCAATGTCACCAACAGCGGCCAGGTGGCCGGCAAGGAAGCGGTCCAGCTGTATGTCAGCGCCCCTGAAAGCGCCCTGGACAAGCCCGTGAAGGAACTCAAGGCCTATGCCAAGTCCAAGGAACTGGCCCCCGGCGAGACACAGACCCTCACCTTCTCCTTCCCGCTCTCCGAGCTGGCTTCCTTCGACGAGGCTGCATCGGCCTGGAAAGTGGATGCCGGTGTGTACAATGTGCTGTTCGGAGCTTCCTCCCGCGACATCCGCTGCACGGCCGAAGTTGAGGTGGAAGCCTCAGAGGCCCCGGTCCACCGCGTGTTGCTGAAACAGTAGGCTTTTGGGAGAGGTCCGTTGTTTTGCTCCGGACCTCTCCCGTCCAAAATATAGTACAGGTTTGTCTGTGCTCATTTCCATGGGAGAGGTCTAAGGCAAAATAAAGGACCTCTCCCATTTTTGTGTACCACCTCTCCCGTTTTGTGAAGATTTTGTATCAAAAATAGAAGAAGATGGGAGAGGAAGGATGGGAATAGTTCATTATTTATTCTTATGGATTTTCCAAATGATTGGGAAAAAAGTTGAGTTATAGGTC
>CAMHST010000009.1 GCA_946187865.1 uncultured Bacteroidales bacterium | reverse complement strand
GATAGCCGCATAGATGAGCCTCCAAAATGAAGCAGGTTATTTTTTTACGTTTACTAAGCTCTTTAAAATATGAAAAAAACATCACTGCTGGTTTTCAGCGCCATCCTGCTTGCAAGTGCGGTGGGATGCAACAAGGAAAACGCCTCTGAAATAACAGGTTTCACGGGCATCGAAGTCGAAGTAGGTGAATCTAACGGCAGCTCCAGGCTGCTTATCCTGAACGAGGGAGCATTCCCCGGTGCGTCCACGCTGGACCTTCTCGATTTCAAAACAAACAAATATTACCAAGACATCTTTGGTCAGGCCAACCCCACGGTAACCCAGGGGCTGGGCAACACCGGCAATGACATGGCCGTGGACCGGGAAAACAGGCTTTGGGTGGCCCTCAACGCCTCTAACCAGCTGGCCATTCTGCAGCTGCCCTCCTTCAAGCTGCTCAGGACCCTTCCCGCCGAGGCCCCGAGGCACATCGTCATAGACGGCGAATATGCCTATGTAAGCTCTTATGGAACAGCAGTTTACGGTGGAGAAACGGAAGTTCCCGGCAAACTGTACCGCTTTGATATCGGCACGTTTGAAAGCAGTTCCATTGAGGTGGGATTCCAACCCGAAGGCGTAGCCGTTTCCGGCGGCAAAATCTACGTTGCCAACAGCGGAGGCTACAACTGGATGCACGACAACCGCATCACCGTGGTGGACCAGGCGTCCTTCCGGACAGAGGGAAACCTGGAACTTCCGGTGAGCAACCTCAACGGGCTCTTCGCCATGGGTGGAAAACTCTGGGTTCACACCTACGGGGAATCCAGCTGGAGCCAGGACGCCGGCGGCAACTGGATTCAAAGCGTAAGCGCTCCCATGAGCCTGGTATCCGTAAAGGCCGACGGTTCTTCGCAAATCATTGAAGGCGTCCACGCCGACAAGATGACCCTTTCCGGCGCCAGCATCTATGCCATCGGCAACCACGCCGAGATGGAAGGCGGGTACGACATGTGCCTGTACAAGGTGAACACCACGGACGGCAGCGTGAGCACCACCCATTTCGAGGGTTCGGACCTGAGCCGGATCGGCTATGCCTATGGAATCTACGTAAACTCCCAGAACGGCGACATTTACATCTGTGACGCCAGCTTCACCGCCGGCAGCAGACTGCACTGCTTCTCCCCGCAGGTCAAATGGAAATGGACGGTGGACACCGGCGTGGGCACCGGCCACCTGCTGATTTGGTAAACAAATGAACCCCTGCCGCAGAAATGCAGCAGGGGTTCATTATAACTAAAGCTGAAATTACTCGGCCTTGCCGTCGGAGCCCAGCACGTTCACAATCTTGTGGATGTACATCTTCTTCATTTCCTCGCGGGCGGGTTTCAGATACTGGCGAGGGTCGAAGTGGCTGGGGTTCTCTGCCAGGTGCTTGCGGATGGCAGCGGTCATGGCCAGACGGCTGTCGGAGTCGATGTTGATCTTGCAGACAGCGCTCTTGGCGGCCTCGCGGAGCTGCTCTTCGGGAATGCCGATAGCGTTAGGCAGGTTGCCGCCGTACTTGTTGCACATGTCTACATACTCCTGAGGAACGGAGCTGGAGCCGTGAAGGACGATGGGGAAGCCGGGAAGCTTCTTCTCGATCTCGTGCAGCACGTCGAAAGCGAGGGGCGGAGGTACCAGTTTGCCGGTCTTGGGGTCACGGGTGCACTGCTCGGGCTTGAACTTGTAAGCGCCATGGCTGGTGCCCACGGAGATGGCCAGGGAGTCGCAGCCGGTACGGGTAGCGAAGTCGATGACCTCTTCCGGACGGGTGTAGTGGGATTGCTCTGCGGAGACCTCGTCTTCCACGCCGGCCAGCACGCCAAGCTCTGCCTCTACGGTAACGTCGTACTGGTGGGCATAATCGGCCACTTTCTTGGAAAGGGCGATGTTTTCCTCGTACGGGAGAGCGGAGGCGTCGATCATCACGGAGCTGAAGCCCATGTCAACGCAGTTTTTGCAAAGCTCGAAGCTGTCGCCATGGTCCAGGTGGAGGCAGATCTGGGGATGCTCCCAGCCCAGTTCCTTGGCATAGGCCACGGCACCCTCTGCCATGTAGCGGAGAAGGGTGGCGTTGGCATAGTTTCGGGCGCCCTTGGAGACCTGGAGGATAACGGGGCTCTTGGTCTCTGCAGCGGCCATGATGATGGCCTGGAGCTGCTCCATGTTGTTGAAATTGAAAGCGGGAATGGCGTAACCGCCGGCAACGGCCTTCTTGAACATCTCGCGGGTGTTCACCAGGCCCAGTTCTTTATAAGATACCATAGTTTTGTATATAATTGAAACAATAATTTCAAAAAGCCCACAAATTTAGTTATTTTTGTGGAAAGATAAAAATCATATGCCTGGTAAAGTACTCATCTTTTCTGCCCCGTCGGGCAGCGGAAAAAGCACCATCGTAGGTCACATCCTGGAACTGCATCCGGAAGTGGAATTCTCCGTATCGGCCACATCCCGGCCTCCGCGGGGGCAGGAGCAGGACGGCGTAGAGTACCTGTTCTACTCGGCCGACATCTTCCGTGCCCTGGTGGGAGATGGCAAGTTCGTGGAATATGAGGAAGTGTATCCGGGCCGGTTCTACGGCACCCTCAAGAGCGAAGTGAACCGCATCTGGGGCAAGGGACACGTGATTATCTTCGACGTAGACGTGAAAGGCGGCGTGAACCTGAAGAAATACTTCGGGGACAGCGCCTTGTCGGTCTTTATCCAGGCCCCTTCCGTGGAGGAGCTCCGCCGCCGCCTGGTGGCCCGGGGCACAGACACGCCGGAGGCCATCGAGCAGCGTGTGGCCAAGGCGGCAGAAGAAATGACCTACGCCCCGCAGTTTGACAAAGTGCTGGTCAACGACCGCCTGGAAGACGCCTTCCGGGAGGCCGAAGAAATGGTAGATGATTTCCTGTCACGCTGATCGAACTGCAGAATACATGAATATCGCTGTCTACAGCGGGAGCTTCAATCCCCTGCATAAAGGCCACGAAGCCATCATCCGCTTCCTGACCGCCAAGGCCGGCTTCGACCTGGTCTATCTGGTCGTAACCCCCCAGAACCCCTTCAAGGATGCCCACACCCTTCCCGCCGGGCAGGGGCGCTACGACGCCGCCCTGCAGGCGGTGAGCCGGCATCCGGACCTGAAGGTGGCCGTACAGGACATTGAACTCAAGATGACGCCGCCCCAGTACACCATCCGCACCCTGGATGCCCTCCGCGAAAGGGAACCGGAAAACGTGTTCACCCTCGTCATCGGGGCCGACAACCTCCACGGTTTCGGGGGATGGCGCTTCCACGAGCGCATCCTGCTGGAATACGGGGTGGTGGTCTTTCCCCGGAAAGGTTATCACCGCGGCCACGACCGCGCCGCCCTCCTGAGGGAAAATCCCGCCTACAAGATTACGCTCCTGAAAGCCCCGCTGGTGACCATCTCCTCTACCCAGATCAGGCAAGGTCTCTCGGAAGGAAAAGATATGTCCCACTGGCTCATGTAGTTCCATGAATATAGAAACCGAACGCAAATTCCTGGTGCTGGACAGCACCTACAAAGCCCAGGCGGTGAAATCCTACACCATCTGCCAGGGTTATATCGCCCACGACAGCGGCAACACGGTGCGCGTGCGCATCCGGGACAACCAGGGCTTCCTGACCATCAAGGGCCCGTCGGCCGACGGAATCTCCCGCCAGGAATGGGAACGTGAAATCCCGCTCCAGGACGCCCGGGAACTGTTCCTGCTGTGCAAACCCGGCACCATTGAAAAGACCCGCTGGATTGTTCCGGCAGAGACTGTACCCTCCGGAACCCTCCGCTTCGCTTCGTCCCTCCCACCGGCTTCGCCGGCGGGCCCCTCCCATTCATCCGGACATGGGCGTCCAGAGGTTCCGGAGGGTACAGTCTCTGCTGGAAGGTTCTTCGAGGTGGACGAATTCCACGGGGAGAACGAAGGCCTGGTGATGGCGGAGATCGAACTGGGCAGCTCCGATGAAGCTTTTGCCAAGCCCGACTGGCTGGGGCAGGAAGTTACCGGTGACAAGCGCTACTACAACGCCCAACTGTCCCGCCACCCTTTCAAGGCCTGGAAAGCGTGAACAGAAACGCCTGATTATTATAAGATTACGCAAAATGCTTCAGTCTGTTTAGACTGAAGCATTTTACATAAATAGCTTATAATCAATTATTTCTGTTCACGTGCGAAACCCTACTTGAACAGCAGGGGGACAAACTCGGAGAGGTAGATCCGCCAGTTGCGCCAGATGTGGCCGCCGTCGGTTTCCATGTACTTGTACGGATAGCCGGCCGCGTCCAGCTTCGCGCGGAACTCGTTGTTGGCCTGGATGAGGAAGTCGGTGTTGCCGATGCCGATCCACAGGAGGGCGGGCTTCTTCGCGAAGTAGGTCGCGAGCTTGCCGTCGATGTTCTCGTAAACCTCCTTGTGCGCGGCCTGCTGCTCGGAGCCGGTGCCGATGGCGGCGGAGAACATGCCGGAGTAGTTGAACATGTCCGGATTGTTCAGGGTGATATACAGGGTGTGGAAACCGCCCATCGAGAGACCGCAGATGGCGCGGCTCTGTTTCTTGGCGATGGTGCGGTAGTTGGCGTCGATAAACTTCACCACTTCCGGGAAAGAGGTCTCGAAGGTGCCTTCCATGGTCTGGGGCAGGGACATGGTGGGACGGTCGTAGCCGGTGGAATTCTCCAGCGGAGCGGCTTCCTGGGAGATGTTGCCGTTGGTGAACACCACGATCATGGGCTTGGCCTCACCGCGGGCGATGAGGTTGTCCAGGATCTGGGTGGCGCGGCCCTGGGTTACCCAGGCATCCTCGTCACCGCCGATGCCGTGCAGCACGTAGAGCACGGGGTACTTGGCCTTGGAGCTCTCATAACCGGCGGGGGTGTAAACGGTAAGGCGGCGGTTGAAGCCGGCCGTAGCAGAAGGGTACCATACTTTGGAAACGGTGCCGTGCGGGACGTTGTGAATGGCATACAGGTCGCTGCGGGCGCCTTTCTCCGGGACCAGCAGCACGCTGGTGAGCGAAGCGATGTCCCGGTTAACGAACACGTTGTTGTTGTCAATGACCGTATTCCCGTCTATGCGGAATGTATAGGTGTACATTTCGGGGGCTACCTTGAACGGGGTGGTGTATTCCCAAACGCCGTTCTCCCCTTCTTTGAGATCCGCCACGCCGGGAGAGTCGAAGGTCATCTTCTGGCCGTTCATCTCGAACTCGGTCTTCTGGGTGGGAAGGAAGTCGCCGGTTACCTGTACCTTGACGGCCTTGGGAGCCTGATAACGGAAAGTGACGGTACCGTCGGCATTGATTTCGGGAGACACCACGCCGGGGCCTCCGAAAAGGGCCTGCTGTGCAAAGGCGGCAGTGCCCAGCAGCATTGCGGCTGCGATAAGGGTAATTTTTTTCATATCAGTATCAATAATTCAGTGCAAAATTAGCAATTCCCGGACAAATAAGCTTGTCTGCCTGTCAGAATGTTTGGCCGATTGTTCAAAAAGAGTCTCCGGCCGCCTTCAGGGCCTTGGGCAGGCAGGCCTGCCAGAAAACCCAGTCGTGGACACCGGGACGGCTTACCCAGTTGCAGCGGACACCATTCTCTTTCAGATACAGGTACAGCGTCTGGGAAGCGGTGTTGTCCACCACCGTATCCTGCTCCCCCACCTCGATGGTGAAAGCGGGGAAGCTGCCTTTGTCGGCCACTTCGTCCACCATCTTTTCCATTTCTCCCATCACCGCCGGGCTCATGGCATAGGCGCAGGTGAATTTGGCGGGATACTTCAGGGCATGGTAGAGCGTGCCGTAACCGCCCATGGACAGGCCGGCAATGGCCCGTTTTCCGTTGCAATGGTAGGCCTTTTCCACCTCGGCCATCAGCTCCTCCTCAAAGTAGGTCTCGTATTTCCCCACATAGAAGGAGTCCAGCCCGTTGGGCATCACGATGACCATGGGCACGCCGCCGTCCTTCATATACTCCCGGGCGATGGAGCGGGCATTCCCCTTTTGCACCCAGTAACGGTCCAGGTGGGACTGGTCCCCGTACTCATAGCCATGGAGCAGGTACAGGAAGGGGTAGGTCTTGGTGTCGTCGTATCCGCCCGGAAGCCAGACGGAGTAGGTCATGTTCTTTCCCATGGCCCTGCTGAAAATGGTCTGGTCCTGGTAGAGTTTGTCCTCGGCCTTAAGCAGTTCCAGCAGATTCTTGCGCGCATCGTCTTCCGATACGTCTTCAGGCGCCTTGCCGCAGGCGCCGGGAACAAGCATTCCCAGCGCCAGGGCAGCCCAACAAAATAAACGTTTCATTATTGAAGCGTACTTTCGATATTAAAATGCATCACCCGGGGATAGACTTCCCACGCGGGAATCCCATCGGCCGAGGGTACACCGGTCTTGGCAAAGTTGGTCCACACGCGGCTCATGCGGTGTCCCAGCTGAACGGCGTCGTCGCAGCCGCCCGTGAACGTGTTGTGAAGCGCCACATTGTCAAAGACAAAGGGAATCTCCAGACAGTGCGTACTGCCCAAGGCTCCGTCCATCACGGGAGAGGCCCAGTCGAACTGGTACAGGTACACCGGCGCGCAGCCGGCCGCCGTGCGGTCCTTGGCCTGCCGGATGGCCAGCGGTTTGAAGATGGGATCTTCCTGGTCACGGGTGAACTCGTTGTACGTGGTGCCCACAATCACGGGAATATCCTTGGACAGAGCCAGTGCCGCCGCCGAAGAGGGCTGGGCGGGAATCACCTCCCCGTCCACCACGGGCATCGCGCCGAAAAGGATGGCGCCGAGGATGTCGGAGGGCATGGCCCCGTCGGCCTGCGCCTCTTCACGCACCTTGCCCAGCGCTTTCTGATAAGCGGCGTAGAGCGTCTCATAGGGCACCTGCGCAATCTGGTCCACCCGGGAAGGCGTGAGGCCCAGGGCCTCCACGGTCTCGGCACCGATCCGGCGGGAGTACTTCTGGTCCATCAGTTCGGTGATGGAGCCGCTCTCCACGATCGCCTTGGAGAAAAGCCCCTTCGCCGAAGGCATGGCCATCAGGGTGCAGACTTTTCCGCCACCTCCGCTTTGGCCGAAGATGGTCACATTGGATGGATCACCCCCGAAGAAGGCGATGTTCTCCCGGACCCATTCCAGGGCCTTCACGATATCCAGCATGCCAACATTGCCGCTCTGCGCGTACTTGCCGCCGAAGGCTGACAGGTCCAGGAAGCCCAGCACGTTGAGCCGATGGTTCAGTGTGACCACCACCACGCCATGGTCGCGGGCCAGGTTGGTCCCGTCATAGCTGATGAGCTCCTGTCCGGAGCCGGCCGAGAAGCCGCCGCCGTGGAGCCACACCATCACCGGACGCTTTTTCCCGTCGGCGAGGCCTGTAGTCCAGATGTTCACCCGGAGGCAGTCCTCGTCCGGGAAGCCGTCGTCCCAGTGCATGGAGAAGGCCTGTTCGTCAGAGTACCACCCGGCACGGGGGCCCTGCGGACAAGTGGGACCGTGAGCCCGGCTGGGACGGACGTCCGTCCAGGGATCGGGATCCTGGGGCGGCATGAAACGGTCGGCTTTGGCATAAGGGATACCCTTGTAGATATACACTCCGCCGTCTATGTAACCGGCTACCGGGCCGGATGTTGTCCGGGCCGTAGTCAGTTTGGCCGATGTCTCCAGCATACAGGCGCTCTCCCGGACGGCAGGCGCTCCCCCGCCCCCGCAGCTGACGAGGGCAAGGGCAGCGACCGCTGAAAGAAGGATGCTCTTGCGGGACATGCTACTGGACCTTTACCAGGATGGAGAAACCGGAAGAGACGCTGAAGGAGAACATGTTGGCACCCAGATGCATCACGCTCACGATCTCGCCCACGGCCAGGTCAACGGAAGAACCGCCCGCCTTGTAGTGGGAACCGCCGGCGATGCCCCAGTCGGGGAAGCTCCAGCCGTTGCCCGCCACATAACCGTCGGCATTGGCCTCGGCATATTCGATGCAGGTGTAGCTGCCGCCCAGACCGGTGACGCCGGCAGGCGTGTACAGCTCGAAGTAGGCAGCCTCGGCGCCGTCCTCGTCCAGGATGGTGACTGCGTGCTTGGTGGTGCCGGCATCGGTGGCCGACGACACGACGGAGCCGGTGTTGGGGATGACGATGCCTTCACCCGGGACGGAGCCCGCCACCAGGGCGTCTTCCCCGTCGATGGTGAACACGTAGGCGGTGGGGCTGAGGGCAGCGATCTGCACGATCTGGCCGGGGGCTATATCCACGCGCGCACCGTCAACGACCACATAGGAACCGCCGGCGATGCCCCAGTCGGGGAAGCTCCAGCCGTTGCCCACCACGTAACCGTCGGCATTGGCCTCGGCATACTCGATGCAGGTATAGGTACCGGCGATGCCCATTACGCCGCCCGGGGTGTACACCTCGAATACGGCCGCCACGGCACCGTCACCGTTGGTGATGGTGAGGGTGTGCTTGAGCGTTCCGGCGTCGGTAGGGGCGGTTTCCTCGGAGAGGAAGTTCTCCACCACGATGTCGCCTGCCACAGGATCCGGCTCAAAGGCCAGGTTTCCTGCCCAGGAAAGGGTGTAGGGCGTACCGTCGGCGAGGAAGAGCACGGCGTCGATCTTGTAGGTATTGTTCACCTCGTCAATCGGGGTGTGGGCCACCGTGATCTTACCGCTCTGGACGGGCTGTCCGTTCACCTGCGTGTTTCCGCTGATGAAGTTGCCCTTCTTGGCCGCAGCCTCGGAGGCCGGGGTATAGGTATTGGCGGTAAGGAAGTACTTGTCCCCCACCAGGTTCAGGCGGAACTGGTTGCCGCCTTCGTTCAGGTTCACCACAAAGAGGCGTTTGCCGTCGGCTTTCTCGGAAGTGGCCGTTGCGGCGGAGGTGCCGCTGACCACGGTGGGAGCGGGGAATATTCCCTTGAGCGGCTCCAGCTCGGACTTGTAGCAGGCGCTCAGGCCAAGCACCATGCAGGCAAGCAGTATGATATTCTTTTTCATGATATGCTTCGGATTAGACGATTAATACCCAGCGTTCTGTCGGATTTCAGAGTTCAGGCGGATCTCGGTGGCGGGATAAGGCAGGTGGTCATGCTTGCCGGCCTTGAAGCCACTCACGGAGTTGTTGCAGTTGACCCAGGTTACCTGTCCGTTCACCTCCAGCTGAGGATACTGTTTGCCGTTGTCGGCCATCCGGGAACCTTCGCCCCAGCGGAGCAGGTCCTGGAAACGTACGCTTTCGCCGAAGAGTTCGATGCGTTTCTCGCGCTTGATGTCGTCCAGGGTGGCGCTTCCCACCTCGGGAGCCTTGGCGCGGCGGCGGATCTGGTTCAGGTAGTCCGTGGCCTTGGCCGTGTTGCCGGCCTTGAAGTGTGCCTCGGCCCCGCACAGAAGGACTTCCGCATAACGCATCCAGATGGTATTGGCGGCATATACGAAGTCGTTGCCCATGCCGCGCTCGGAGGCCAGGATGCGGAGTTTCCACATGAAGTATCCTTCGCCGATGATGGGCGCCTTGAGGGTGATGCCCAGCTCGGAATTCAGCTGATCCAGGGTCTTGAGGGAATTGTTCAGGCGGTAGCCGTCGGCCCCTTCCACAGCCACGAAATCGTCGTACAGGCTCTTGGTGGGTACGCGGAAGCCCCATCCGGTGTTCATCATGGGCGTGTCGGCCGGCCAGTTCATCTTGTCCATGCGCCAGTTGGTCATGAGGGCGTACATGCTGAAGTTCTGGAACGAGTCGTTGTCGTCATGGATGCGGTTGTTCTCGAAGATGGATTCGCAGTTGTGTTTGTTCTCGCTGCGGAACAGACCGCCGTAGTCTTCGAAGAGGCGGTATTTGCCAGAGCCCACCACAGCGTCGAACTGGGCGGCGGCCTCGGCATATTTCTCCTGCCACAGATAAACCTTGCCAAGGAGCGCCTGGGCGAACTGCTTGGTCACGCGCCAGGTCTGGCTGTCGTCGGCACCGGTTTTCTCCACCAGGTATCCGGAAGCGATAGCCTCGGTAAGGTCGGTTTCCATCAGGTTCCAGAGTTCCTCGTCGGTACCGTTGGGCACGTTGTACTCGGAAGGAGCCAGCTCATGGTCTACCAGCGGCGGGTTGCCCCACATGGTCTTGAGGTCGAAGTAGGCGAAGGCACGGAACACCTTGGCCTCGGCGATGGCCCGCTTGGCCACGTCGCCCAGCTCCGGATCCACATGGCCCAGGATAACGTTGGCCTTGTAGATGAGGGTGTAGTAAGTGGTGAACATGTTCTCCACGTAGTCCTGCTCGGCATCGAAGGTAAATTCGTTCAGATGCTCCAGGTCTGTGTTGTCACCGCGCATGGAACCGCCGGCCCAGAAATCGTCCGTGAGCATGGCCTTGCACAGTTTCACATTGTATTCCCAACCGCGAACCTCCAGGTACATGGCAATGTTGGCCGATGTGATCTGGTCGTCGGTCTGATAGTAGGTATTGTAGTCCAGCACACCATGCTGGGGAATATCCAGCTGGTTGGAGCAGGAGACGGCGGCAGCGGTGCAGGCGGCTGCGGCGAGTATGATTAATGCTTTTTTCATAAGGCTCTGGATATTAGAAGGTGATGTTTACACCGAAGACAACCTTCTTGGCGGTAGGATAGGTACCCTTGTCCACGCCCAGGCTGCTGCCTGTACCGGTAACCTCGGGATCGAAGCCCGGATAGTTGGAGAAGGTGAAGAAGTCGTCCAGGGAACCGTAGATACGGAGGTTGTCCACCTTGAACTTGCGGGTGAAGCTCTGCGGCAGGGTATAACCCAGCTGGATCTGTTTGATCTTGGCATAGGAGCCGTCGAAGACCACGCCGTCGGAGGTGAGGAACTGCTGCCAGTTGGATGCATTGGCGGCGGGCATGGTGCCGTTCGTATGGGTAGGCGTCCAGCGGTCCTTGGTGAGGAAGCTCAGGCGGTTGGACGGATAGTCCACCACGGTGAGGCAGTTGTAGATCTTGCTGCCGGCCGCGCCGGTGAGGAACACCACGGCGTCCAGGCCCTTCCAGGCTGCGGTGAGGGTGACACCATAGTTAAGGGTAGGGATACCGGAGCCCAGGTCAATCTTGTCGGCCTGCGTGGCACCTTCTACACCGTCGTAGTCCGCGAACATGGCATCGCCTGTGTTGGGGTCGATTCCGGTGAAATGGTATCCGTAGAAGTGCCAGGCGGGATAGCCTTTCTCGAAGCGGGTGATGGTGCCGTAGTTGCGCACGCCGGTGCCGTCAATACCGTCGGAGAGGGTCTCGTGGATGTAGGTAACCTCGTTCTTGAGGGTGGAGAGGTTTCCGCCGATGCTGTACTGGAAGTCACCAATCTGGTCGCGCCACTTGAGCTCGAACTCAAGACCGGTGTTACGTACGTTACCGGCGTTCACGGGCGAGGCCCGTACGCCCACCACGGTGGAAGGAGTGATACCGGTTACAATCAGGTCCTTGGTCATCTTGTTGAACCAGTCCACGCTGAAGGTGAGGCGGTCGCGCAGGAAACGCATGTCCAGGCCAAAGTTGAGCTGCTCGGAGGTCTCCCACTTGAGTTCGTCATTGCCGGAAGAGGACGGGGCGTAGCCCAGGATGTATTCCATGCCGTTTCCGGTAGGATACTTGCCGGTAGAGGCAATCACATTGGCATAGCGGTAGCCGCCCAGGCCGGCAAGGGAACCGTTCTGGCCCCAGCTGGCGCGAAGCTTGGCGTAGTTCACCACGTTCTTCAGGCCCGCGAAGAAGTTTTCTTCGGAAAGGGTCCAGCCAGCCGACACGGACGGGAAGTAACCCCAGCGCATGGGCTTGGGCAGGATGGAGAGGTCGGCAGCATCGGCACGGAAAGAAGCCTGGAGGTTATAACGGCCCTTGTAGTTCCAGCCCAGGCGGCCGAAGTAGGACAGTTTGCGGCCGAAGGTGGGCTCAGCGCCGCCCACGGAAGGGACGGCATTGGCCGAATGGTAGGCGAAATAGTAGAACAGGGGGTTGTCCTGGGTGACGCCCAGGTCGTCGTCCGATCCGCGGTAGCTACCGTTCAGCGAGAAGCTGCGGGTGTTGGAGTAGGACGTACCCACCATGGCGGTGATGTTATGGTTGCCGAAGCTCTGGTTCCAGTTGGCGAAGTTCTCCCACTGGTAGTAGACGCTGTTGTTTCCCGAGCCGGACAGGCCGATATAATTCTGGTAGGCGTTCTGGTTGATGTAGTAGCGGAGACTGTAACCGTAGTTGTCGCCGGCGGAGAGCCGGTAACCTACGCGGGAAGTGAACGTAAGGTTCTTGAAAGGCATGAAATTGATGGAGGTGGAACCGTTGATGTTGAAGCCCGTTGACAGGCTGTAGGAACGGTCGCGCATCACCAGCGGGTTCACGTTCTCGGAGGGGTTGTACCAGGAGATGCCGTAGTAGTCACCGTTCTCGTCCTGCATGAGCGTACGTCCGCTTTCCTGGAGGGCGCGCATGTGGGCGGGCAGGTTGTCCCGGGTATAGGTGGGAGCGGTGAGCGGGTCCAGCTGCAGGGCGGCCAGCACGGCGGAGCCGTAGTCGCTGCCCTCGGAGACGGAACGTACCTGATAGTACTCTACCTGGTTGTTGGTCTGGATTTCCAGCCAGGGCTTGAACTTCCAGGAACCGTTGACCATGAAGGTGAGGCGCTTGTACACGTCGGCATCTCCCTTGAACATACCGTTATTATCCAGGTAGGTACCAGAGATATAGAGGTTTCCGCGGTCGTTGCCGGCGCTGAATGAGAGGTTGTGATGCTGCATCAGGGAATTCTCATAGGAATAGCCCAGCCAGTCGGTGTTGGTCTTGAAGTCCCAGTGTTCGTACAAGTCGGTGAGCTGGAACCGGCCGTTCTCCATATAATATTGGAAGTACTCCTCGGCGTTCATCACCTGGGGGATATGGTTCAGGCTCTGGGAGGTGAGCTGGTAGGAGTAGCTGATCTTGCCCTCGCCCTGACCGCGCCGGGTAGTGATCATGATTACGCCGTTACCAGCCTCGGCGCCGTAGATGGCGGCCGAAGCACCGTCCTTGAGCACTTCCATGGACTCGATGTCGTTGGGGTCGATACCGGCGATGGAATTGGTCCGGCGACCGTCAACCACATACAGCGGATTGGAAGTACCGTTGGAGGAAATACCGCGCACCTGGATGCTGGGAGCGGCGCCCGGGCGGGCGGAGCTGGAGAACACCTGCACACCGGCGGTCTTGCCCTGGAGAGCGCTCTCCGGCGAGGTGATGGTACGGTTCTGGATGTCCTCGGACTTCACCTGGGAGATGGAACCGGTAACATCGGACTTGCGCTGTACACCGTAACCCACCACCACCGTCTCTTCGATCATCTGGGTGTCGGTGGCCATGGTGATGTCGATGGTACCGCTCTGGGCAGCCACCACTTCCTGGGACACATAACCCACGGAAGAGAATTCGATGGTGGCTCCCTGAGGAACCGTGAGGGTGTACTTGCCGTCCAGGTCCGTGATGGTGCCGTTGGTGGTGCCTTTCTGCACAACACCGGCGGCAATCATGGGTTCGCCCTGGTCGTCAATGACTGTTCCCGTGATGGTTACCCGCTGCTGGGCAGCGAGCGTCCATCCCACAAGGAGCGACAGCGCTGCGGCTGTGAACCTCTTAAATAAGGAATTGCTCATGCGAAAAGTTGTTAATGGTTAATGATTATAGTTTGGTTAAACTTTATGCAGTCTCACGGTACAAAGGTAAGACAGTTCGGTCCCATCCTTTTTTCGCCAATAACAAATCCTTTCCGGAATGAATTATTCAAATATTTTATTTGTTCAAAAATGTTCTCGGATGTTCAAAAACAATAGTTAATGCGCGAAAAATAGTATATTTGAAAAAATCTTAAACTTAACCGCGGATGAGAAACATCTGTATCCTTCTGGGCAGTCTCCTGCTGCTTTCCTGCACTCAGCGGACCCTGCCGCTCGCCGAGGAAGGCACGCTGATCATACAGGACCACCTGTCCAACCAGCGGGTGAACGCTTTTGCCGAAGACCGGCTGGGACAAATCTGGATGGGCACATTCCGGGGGCTCAACAAATACACTCCGCCGGAAAACTTCCACCAGTACTTCTGTACGGACGACACCTTAGGGCTGCCAGATAACCAGATCAACCACATCCTGTCGGCCAGCAAAGGGGACCTTTGGATTGCCACGGTGAACGGGGTGGCCATAAAGACGGAGACCGGAGGCTTCCGCCGCCTGGCCGTTCCGGACCAGAACCGGAGCATCTCCCAGATCCTGGAAACCCGCTCCGGAGACATCCTCCTGCACAACGGCAGCGTCCTCTTCCGTTATGATGCAGCGGAAGACCGGCTCCGTCCCGTTATCCGAGACCTCAACGCCTTCGGGGCACCAGCCGTCATTCTGGACCGGCAAGACCGCCTATGGGTATGCAACGGCGCCACCCTGAGCATCTACAGCCCGGACGATTTCTCCAAGCTGGCAGAACTCCCCTCTTCCCATTTTATCTATCATCAGTGCCTGGTGGGAGAAAGTGAGGTCTGGCTTTCCGGCATGGGACGCTTCAGCATCATCGACACCCGTACGCTCAAGCCCAAACCCATCCCCGAAGCCCTCACCCGGAGAAAAGAGATCATGGAAGGAGATATCGACCAGCTGTTCTCGGCCGACGACGGGGCCGTGGTCCTGCTGAATGTCATCGGAGCAGGCCTGTTCTGCTATTATCCCGCCCAGGACCGCGTAGTCCGCCAGGGAGAGGCCGGATTCCCCTACGATGTGCCCGATGCAGAAATCCGCACCATCTTCCAGGACAGCCG
This sequence comes from uncultured Bacteroidales bacterium, assembly GCA_946187865.1. Taxonomy (GTDB): domain Bacteria; phylum Bacteroidota; class Bacteroidia; order Bacteroidales; family UBA932; genus Cryptobacteroides. The sequence continues at coordinate 42,527 of CAMHST010000009.1, read as the reverse complement.
GAACAACCTCTGGTTCGGCACCACAGACCAGGGCTTCTTCGTCTCCTATTATTACAAGAACCAGTTCGACAGCAACAAGTTCCTCACCTCTTTCTTCCATAATAAAAGCGTCACCTCCCTGTGCCTGGACCCGGAAGGACTGCTGTGGATCACGACCCAGCGGGACGGATTGTTTGTCTACGACCGGGAAAAAGGGAGCATCAGCCCGGTCCCGGTAGATTATCTGATTCAGGACAACAAGGTGGGATACATCCGATGCAACAAAGTGTTCGTGGATGCCCAGGGAGAGTACTGGCTGCTGTTTACAGACAAATTCCAGGTGCTTCGCTGCCGTCGGGAAGGCCTCCGTTTCGTTCCCATAGACCGGATCGGCGCAATCGCTCCCCTTGCTGCCGCCCAGGACGACAGGGGAAGAGTCTGGATAGGCGGCATGGGGCCGGACCTGCAGGTCTATGACAAGGACACCCGCCAGGTGAAGTCCGTCCCCCTGACTTCCGGCAGCCAGTGGACCTTCGTGACCAACCTTCTGCCCACGGAGCCGGGCCAGATTCTGGTGGGCGCGTTCAACCTGCCCATGCTCGCGGTCAACAATTACACCGACGAAGTGCGTGAACTGCCGCTCACTCCGGAAGAGGAAGCCGCCTGCATCCGCCGGTCGGTCCGCATCCCTAACTGCCTGTACAAGGATTCCGCCGGGGACGTATGGCTGGGCACCATCACCAACGGACTGATGCACCGGGACGGGGAAAGCGGGTCCACCACCCTGATCCAGGGCGTCAGCTGCGAAGACATCGCCTCCATCCAGGAAGACCGCCAGGGGAACATCTGGGTATCCACGCTCAACGGGCTCGGGAAATGGGACCGTTCCCTGGGACGATTCGTGAATTACTACCAGGAAGACGGGATTGGCGGCAATCAGTTCAGCGACCGCGCCTCCTGCATCTATCCGGACGGCACCCTGGTGTTCGGCGGAACGCACGGTATCACCTGGTTCAACCCGCTGGACGTTTCCCAGAAGCGTCCCGTCTCCCTGGTCTTCCAGGACCTGACCATCCACAACCAGCTGGTGCGGCCCGGAGCGGGAGGTCCCATAGCCACCGAACTGGAAAACTGTCCGGATATCACCCTCCAGGACCAGGAGAACGGTTTCAGCATCTCCTTCGCCGCTCTGGATTACAGCGGCAACGAGCGCACCAACTACTACTATATGATGGAGGGCTTCGACAAATACTGGGTGTCGGCCGGCGCTGTACATGAAGCCTATTATGCCAATCTGCCCGCCGGGAACTACCGTTTCCGGGTAAAGATAGACAACAACAGCAATTCCATTGTGGAAACCGAGTCGTTCCTGCGGGTGAAGGTGCTGCCGCCCTGGTACGCCAGCTGGTGGGCCATCCTGCTCTGGGCTGCCCTGGGACTGTTGCTGCTGGGGGTCGGCTATACTTTCTGGCGGCATGTCCGCCGGGTGCGCCGAGAAGCAGCCCGCCATATCCGCGAGGAGCGCCGCGAAAGGGAAAAGGCCGAAGAAGCCGAGGCAGCGGAGAAAAAGCTCAATAGAATCCAGATGAACTACTTCTCCAACGTGGCCCACGAGTTCCGCACCCCGCTTACCATGATTGCCGGACCGGTTTCCCAGCTGTCGGCCTCCCCTACCATTAAGGGCGAAGACCGCCAGCTGGTGGGGATTATCCAGCGCAGCGCCACCTGGATGCTATCGCTGGTGAACCAGCTGCTGGACTTCAACCGCATCGGCAACAAGAAGCTGCAGATGAAGGTGGCCAAGATGGATGTAACCGGCCCGCTCAGGGACATCGCCTCCCTGTTCCGCTTCAACGCGGAATCCAAGGGTATCGACTTTGTCACCTATGGCCTGGAAGAGCCCTTCACTATGTGGGTGGATGCGGACAAGATGCAGAAAATTGTGATGAACCTGCTCTCCAACGCCCTCAAGTTCACCCCGCCCGGCGGTAAGGTGAGCCTCTCGTTCGACGTCGTCTCCCGGGAAGAGGCCGCCGCCCGTTTCCCCCTTACGCCGGCCGATACGGACGGGCAGTACGCCTCTGTCAGCGTGGCCGACAATGGTCCGGGCATCCCCGAAGACCAGCTGGAGAAGATCTTCGAGCGCTTCTTCCAGGCGTCCAGCCGACAGGAGACGCAAGGCTCGGGAATCGGCCTGTTCTATGCGCGGGCCCTCTGTGGCTTCCACCACGGCTATATCAAGGCCTGGAACCGGGAAGATGGCGGCGCCCTGTTCAACTTCATCCTGCCCGTAAGCGCCAGTTCCTACACGGAAGACGAGCGTACCACGGAACAGGCCCAGCTCCAGATCATGGTACCCACGCAAGACGCTTCCCCGGCAGAAGCGCAGACCGAGACCGGTCGCAGGCACATCGTGGTAGTGGACGACGACATCGACATTGCCAACTACCTCAAGATGCTGCTTAAGCCTTCCTACAAGGTTTCCGTGTACTTCGACGGGGCATCGGCCCTGAAGGGAATGGAAGAGGAAGACGCGCCGGACCTGGTGATTTCCGATGTAGTGATGCCCGGGATGAGCGGCTACGAGCTCTGCGAGGCCATCAAGGGCAACCTCCAGCTGAGCCACATCCCCGTGGTGCTGGTTACGGCCAAAGTGGCCGTGGAGAACCAGGTGCAGGGCCTGGACAAAGGGGCCGACGCCTACGTGACCAAGCCCTTCCAGCCCGCCTACCTCACCGCCCTGGTGAAATCCCTGCTGGAAAACCGCGAGAAGCTGCACCGGCAGCTGGGCTCCGTGACCACCACGGAAGACATTGCCCCGGAGGCCCTCTCCCCCCGCGATGCCGCCTTCATGAAAGACCTGTACGAACTCATGGAGAAGGAGCTTGCCAACAACGACTTGGACATCACCCGCATGACGGAAATGATGAAAATCTCCCGCACCAAGTTCTACTACAAGGTCAAGGGCCTCACCGGAGAAAATCCTTCCGTATTCTTCAAGCGGTACAAACTCAACCGCGCGGCAGACCTGCTGAAAGAAGGCAAGTACAATATGTCGGAGATTGCCTACATGACGGGATTCAACACCCTCTCCCACTTCTCCACCTCCTTCAAGAAGCAGTTCGGCGTGCCGCCGTCGGACTACACGGGCTAGCTAAACAAAACCCCTGCTCACTTTTCTGCGCAGGGGTTTGTTTTAAAATGCCGGTTACCAGCGTATTGGCGGAATCCGCTTACTTCACGGCGATTTCCTTGACGGGCTCGGCGGGAAGCATCACGCGGTTGACGGGCCAGGACTGGGCCTTGGCCTGCTTGAAGGGCGCGGTGGCGCGGATATCCAGGGCGGAGGCGCCGAACAGCAGCGTGTAGTTGCCGGCGGCCATTTCCCAGGCCGAGGTACCCTCATTGAAGGAAGCCAGGGTGTACGGGTCGATGGTGACGGTGAGAGTCTGGGACTCTCCGGCCTTGAGCTCGCGGGTCTTGGCGAAGGCCTTGAGTTCGAAGGCGGGCTTCACCAGGCCGCCATCCGGGGCGGTGACATAGAACTGGACGCTCTCCTTACCGGCGGCCTTGCCGGTGTTCTTCACGGTGATGGAGGCGGTGACGGTGCCGTCCTTGGCCACCTTCACCACGGGAGCGCTATAAGCGAAGGTGGTGTAGCTGAGGCCGTAGCCGAACGGATAGGAGACAGCCTTATTCGCCGTCTGGAAGTAGCGGTAGCCCACCCAGATGCCTTCCTTGTACTCGGTGTAGTCCACGTTGGCCTTCTTCTGGGGGCCGTAGCCGAACATGGCGGCCAGTTCGCTGGTGGACTCATCGTTGGAGGCAAACGGATTCAGAGAAGTTTCCGGAGCGTCGTACGGGAAGTTGAAGGAGGACGGGATGTCGAAGTAAGCCACCGGGAAGGTCATCGGGAGCTTTCCGGAAGGATAGGAAGCGCCGGAGAGGATATCGGCCACGGTGTAGCCACCTTCCTGACCCGGGGTCCAGGCCAGCAGGATGGCATCCGGCAGGTTCTTCCAGGAAGCGGTCTCGATGACACCGCCGATGTTCAGCACCACGATCACTTTCTTGCCGGCAAGGTGGTAGGCGTCGCAGAGGTCCTGCAGCATGCGGCGCTCGCTGCCGGTGAGGGTCCAGTCGCCGTCGGCAGCCTTGCGGTCACCGCCTTCGCCGGCGTTGCGGGAGATGGTGAACACAGCGATGTCAGTGCCGGCCACATGGGCGTCGATGAAGCTGCGGGGAACATCCATCTCGGGAGTAACGGAATCACCCAGGAGAACGGAAGAAGCATCGGTCTTACCCGAATTCTTCAGCGTGGTCTTGATGTAGGGGATGTACTGCTCGTACCAGGTGCGAATGTCCTGGTTCACTTTGTACCCGTTCACTTCCAGGCCTTCGGCGATATTACGGACATACTTCTTGTTCACGTTGCCGGAACCGGTGCCGCCCGCGATGAAGTCATAGGAACCTACGCCGTACAGGGCCACGTTCTTGATGCAGCCGCAGAAAGGCAGCGCACCCTTGTTCTCCAGCAGGACGATACCCTCTGCAGCAGCCTTGCGGACCAGCTTGCCATGGGCTTCCAGATCCGGATTGTTGGAGTATTTGTAACCCTGGAAACGAGGGGTTTTCACAATGTAGGTGAGGATATTGCGTACGCAGGTGTCCACATCTTCAATGGCCAGGGTGCCCTTGTTGACTCCGTCCACGATCTCGCCGATGAACATGTCCATACCGGGTTCCAACAGGTCGTTGATGGCATGAATCTGCTCCACGGTCTTGCGGGGGCCGGTCCAGTCGGTCATCACAATGCCCTTGAAGCCCCACTCGTCACGCAGGATGGTGGTGAGCAGCTCGCGGTTGGCCTGGGTGTAGGGACCGTTGATACGGTTGTAGGAGCTCATGACCGTCCAGGGGTCGGACTCTTTCACGGCAATCTCGAAGCCCTTGAGGTAGAGTTCGCGCAGGGCCCTGGGATTGATGCGGGCATCGTTGTCCATGCGGTTGGTCTCCTGGCTGTTGCCGGCGAAGTGCTTGATGGAGACACCCACGCCGTTTTTCTGGATACCGCGGGTGTAGGCGGCGGCCATCTTTCCGGTCACGAGGGGATCTTCGGAGAAATACTCGAAGTTACGGCCGCACAGGGGGTTGCGGTGCAGGTTCATGCCCGGGGCCAGCAGGACGTCGGCCCCGTATTCCTTGACCTCGTTGCCCATGGCGGTGGTGAGTTCCTCTACCAGGTCGGTGTTGAAGGACGATGCCAGCACAGTGCCCACAGGGAAACCGGTGCAGTAGAAAGTCTTGTCCGTGCCGGGACGGGTGGGATTGATCCGGAGGCCGGCAGGGCCGTCGGAGAGGACGGTCTGGGGGATGCCCAGGCGCGGGATGGCGCGGGTGGTGCCGGCGGCGCCGGAAACCAGCACTTCGTCGGAGCCGGTGAGGCCGCCCACCATGCTGCCCCAGCCGGAGCCCACCAGGAGGGTGGCTTTTTCTTCCAGGGTCATGGCCTTCAGGACCTCGTCGATGTTGTTCTTGTTCAGCTTAGGCTGTGCCATAAGAGAGACGGTGCAAAGAGCCGCACCCAGCATCAAGAAGGTTTTCTTCATAAAAGATTATTGGTTAATGGTTGATTAGCGCTGTTGTTATTATTCTACAAAAATACAAAAAAAGCCAGAATTCTTTTCTCAAAAAAGAAAGGAAAGCATCAATAATGATACAGCCTGATTCTCAGCACCGTCACCTTGCCGTCCGGCAGGAAGGCATTGCGCTCGTCGCCGTTGAGCAGCCGCCCGGGAACAAACCGGCCGTTCTCAAGCCTGCCCTCATCAATGCGGTCATAGCCGCAGAAGGCCGATTTCACGCCATCCTTCAGCGCAAAGCCGGCATTGACGCCGTAGCCCATCAGGTAGAATTCATCCTTCCCGGTCTGGATCAGAATGGCGCTGCCTTCGAAGCGGGGTTCCGCCTGGGGGCCGGCCTGTGGACGCGGTCCGCCGCCGGTTGCAGGAGCCATGAGCGCCCCGATGTCAAAGGAGCGTCCCCGGCCGAAAGTGACCACATAATCACCGACAGTAAGCGTATCGGCCGCATGTCCGTTATACAGGTATGTTCCTCGCATGGAGGGCTTTCCAAGATGTTCCCGGATCAGCGGTCCGGCCTGCTCCAAAAGAAGATAACTGTCGGCGAAGAGTTTCTGCTGGGCGGATGGAGCCTCCAGCACGCCGGCCGCCCAGCTGTCGATGCCGAAGGGCGAGAAGGCGATGGCGTCCCACTCCCCTACGGCATACAGGCCCCGGGCGCCGGAGACCGAGCTTTCGGGAATCAGGATGGGATTGCCCTTCCAGGCAAATGCCTCGCAGATCTGGTCCAGCTGCTGCATGTAGGAATTGGGCGTGAGAATATCCAGATTGGGCGCCCCGGCCTTGTACAGGTCGAAGAAATCGGGGATGGAGCAGCCGTTCCCGAGACTCCGGCCGCGGGAACGGATACCGAAGACAGAAGCATTGGTGAAAGTGGGAAGGGCATAGGCCTTCTTCCCTTCAACGGCCATATAATCCAGGTACCTGGCATAGGACCAGGCCGTGAAGAAATGCTCCGTCTGGTTCAGGATGGGATGGGTGCCGTCATCCTCCTTCAGGCTCTTGCCGAAGACGGTTTCCCAGTTTCCTCGGGTCTTGCAGCCGTTGTCTTCCCAGGCTTTTTTCAGGTCCGGCTGCAGGGTGGCGGCGTTGGCCTGCAAGTACTGGATCAGCTGGGCGGGGACATCGGCCTTCCAGGCCTTTTCCGCCAGCTTGGAATAGTCCCTGGCGGCTCCGCGGAGGCCGGGCTCGTTCTCGATCTGCATCATCACCACGGTGTGGTCCCGGTCCACTTCGCGGATATGGGCGAGCGTGGCGGCATAGGCTTTGGCATCGGCCTTCAGTACGGCCTCACTCCAGACGGAGGGCAGTTCCAGGTCACGGCCGTTCTCATCGGCCGCACGGGGGTACTTCCCGGGATTCTGCTTCACCCAGGAGGGGGCGTAGGTCATGAAGGGATTCTTGAAGGTGCCGAACCAGATGAAAATCACCTTCATGTCCCGCTTGCGGGCCTCGCGGATCACATAGTCCACCTCGTCGAAGCGGAACAGCCCTTCCACCGGCTCCACCAGTTCCCAGGAGGCCGTGGCGATGACCGCATTCAAGTGCAGGGCCTTGAGCCGGTCAAAGGTACGCTGCTCCTCCATATAGCCGATGGAAGAAGCCGTAGAGTTGTTCAGTTCGCCGCAGCGGAGCACCATCGGGGCGCCGTCCACGATAAGGCAGGTGGAGTTCCCGACCTTGGCCAGATGTGGGATATCCTGGGCAGAAAGGCCGATGCAAGTCAGCGCGGCCAGCAGCGTCAAAGCGATCTTTTTCATAATGAGAATGCGTAAGTTCCTGATTTAGAATAAGTCTTTCCAGCTACAGAAAACTTGCACCCGGCCGGGATGGTTACCGTGGAGAGGCCTTCCGCATGCAGGTCCACCTCGATGAAGCCCTGCGATACGGGAATCCGGCCCTTGGCCCAGGCCATGCCGATGAGGTCCGGCTCCAACGAATACTCCGCCACCCCGTTCTGACGGAGCCCCATTACGCCGAAGACAGCCGCAATGATGGGCGGAGCGCCATTGGCTCCGTGGCAGAGGCTCAGGCCGAAGGGACGGCCGTAGAAAGAGAGCTGGTCGGCCAAGGGGCTCACAATCTTGAAGTTCTCCGGATAGCGGGTGTGCCCCGCTTCCAGCCACTGGCCCCAGACGTCCTTCAGGAGCTGGACAAACTGGCCTGTACGGCCGCTGGAAGCATAGGAAAGGGCCTCGTAGCCTTTTTCATAGCTGATGTCTTTCCTGTAATAGTCCATCCCGGGAATCACCTTGTCGAAAAGGTTGTCCAGGGCGCTCTCCGGGAACAGGCCGGAGAGGATGGCCCAGCTCTGCGTATGGTGGGAAAGCCGGTAATCCGTGGTTCCGTCGGCCCGGTAGCCGTTGATGAAAGCCTTGCGGGAGGCGTCCCAGAAGTGGTCCATAATGCTCTGCTTCAGGGCATCGGCCTGCAGATGATAATGCTTCGCGGTGGCCTTGTCCCCGAAAAGGGTCTCGAAACGGGCGCCGATGCGGTAATTCATATAGAGGAGCATCTGGGGGTAGGCGGGCGTGCCGACATTGTCCGGTCCTTCGTCGCGGTCCCAGCCGGGAATGAAGCCCCAGCGGCGGTCGGTGGAGGAGATGAAACCGTTCTCGTCCACCAGCGACTCGTACAGGGCCAGCTGGCCCTCCATCCGGCTGCGGTACATCCTGGCGGTGGAGAGGTCTCCGTAGCGCATATACTCCTGCCACAGGCCGATGAGCGCATGGAACGGATAATCCACCACGCCCAGGTCCGCCTGCGTGGCGCCCTCCGGCAGCAGCCCCACCGAAATGCCGTTGCGGCTGAGTTGACGCTCCCCGAAAGCATAGTCCCCGCCGATGGAACTTACCACGGCATCCATCGCCCAGGGCAGGTAGTCCCGCTTTACACCGTCCAGGTAGAAATTATGCATGGAAGCGTGCTGTGTGCCGATTCCGGCCTGCACCAGACGAACCAGCTGCGGATCCGGGCAATCGAACTGCAGCTGCATCTCCACCGGCCAGACCTTGGCCAGGAGCGTTACGCCGGAGATTTCCGCCTTCCCGGTGGAGCGGATGCCCACGAAGCGGAGACCGCGGTCCGGGAGCGTAATCTGCTGTGGCTCGCCGGTAAGGATTACCGGCTCCAGCGGAATCTGTTCCTGGGCCTTGGGATCCAGGGTCTGGGCCTCTTCAATGGATTCTCCGAAGGTGAAGCTCAGTTCGCCCTCCCCTTTTGCCTTCAGCGTCACCTGGCCCAGTTCCAGCTGGTAGAAATCGGCCACGACAAGGCTCTGGGGCTGCAAGGTCAAGGTCTGCTCCCCAAGGGTTGCCCCCCGGAGCAGATGCCACTGCTGCACGGGAATCACGGCTGTATACTCCTTGGGCGCATCCGGCAGCGTGGCGGAACCGTTGTCTTTAGGATCCCATTCCACCGGATTCCAGCGGGTGCCGTCGGTGGAAGCCATCCAGCCATCGGCCGGAATACCTTCTACCATAAGGGCCGGGGTGTCTCCGGTGGTCGTTACAGCAGCTTCCAGGGTATGTTTGCCCTTGGAAAGCCGAAAAGGGCTCTGCACCGGCGTTCCGTCAACGGTGAAGGCCACCTCGCCGGAAGAGCGCCATCTGAGAACCGCAGCCTTGTTCAGCTTTACTTCTTTCCGGAAGGAAGTCTCTGTCACGGGCTTGTAGAAATTGCCCGGATAGCCCACATAGGTGCACCGGCCCTTGGACTGGGCCAGGTTCACCTGCTGCAGATGGGCCGACAATTGCCCGGGGTGCCACATCCACACGGCATCCCAAGCATCTGCAGGCTGCTGTTTCCGGATTTCATAACCCGCCGTGAGCGGGTCGTACTGGTTCTGTGCATGGGCAGCGGCTCCTGCAAGCAAGGCTGCCATCAACAATGCGGTTTTCTTCATACACAAAAAAGAGAGATAATTCCTGCCTTTTACATCCTAGCCCAGCAGATGTTCCGCCAGGATCTTGATGCCGATGCCGATGAGGATGAGGCCTCCCACCAGCTCGGGCTTCCAGCGGCGGGCGACCGCCTCCCCAAAACGCCTGCCCAGCGCATTCCCCGCCAGGCTGAACACGATAGAGACGATGCCGATCACCACCAGGGGCAGCGTGAGCTGCGGGGCCCGCTCATACCCGGTGCAGGCCAGGGAGATGCCCACGGCCAGGGCGTCGATGCTGGTAGCCACCGCCAGCAGGAGCTGCGTCCGGAGCCGGGAAGGGTCCAGGTGCGACGCCTCTTCCGGGGCAAAGGCATCCCGGATCATCTTGATGCCGATAACGGCCAGCATGCCGAAGGCGATCCAGTGGTCGTAGGCCTCCACGCTAGCCTGGAAATAGTGGATGGCCAGCCAGCCCACCAGCGGCATCAGCGCCTGGAAAAGGCCGAAAAGGAAAGCCATGCGGAGGACATTCCCCCACCGGCTTTCCTTTTTCAGGACCCCGCTCACGACCGAAACCGTGAAGCAGTCCATCGCCAGCGCGACCGCGATCAGGATGATTTCCCAAAGACTCATCATAGCGGGCACAAAGTTAGCAATTCCTTCCGGATTAACGAACAGTCCAGACGGCCGATTCTTCTCCCTGGGCCGTTACCACCCGGACGGTGTTCTCGCCCTTCTGGAGCCGGACGGAAGGCCATTCCACCGTAGCGTAGGCATCGGCCTTCTTCTGGGAGACCTTCTTTCCGTTCAGGTACAGGGTGGCGGCGGGGGCGGTGGTGAATACGATGATGTCGGTCACTTCCTCCTGCCTGTCAGTGTACTCCCGGGAGCAGAGGTGCACCGTGGGCACTGCCTTGTTCCAGTTGGCCTTATAGTAATAGAAGGCATCCTTGCGAACCTTCCGGTCGATGGTCACCAGGCCCTTGTCGTTCTGGTTGGGGGCGTCTCCCTCGAAGCGGCCGGACGCGCCGAAGTCGAACATGTTCCAGACATAGGAGCCCCAGATCCAGTCGCGCTCCGCGATTACCGGCCACTGGACGCGGTGGATATCGGTCTGGCGTTCCATAGGATGCTTCTTGCCCATAGAGTCGTACACGGTGAATTCCTCTTCCTTATACTGCCCCACATGCATCTTGGGGCTGGCGCCGGCGCCGTATTCGCTGATTCCCACGGCTGCGGTGGGATGCTCGGCGTGCCAGCTGTCCAGGAAGGGGCCGAGGTCGTCCTTCTTGCCGTAGTACCAGCCGTAATACTTGTTGAACGCCATCACGTCCGGGATGAACTCGTTGGAGGAGTCTATATACACGGCGCAGGTGGTGAGCCGCCCCGGGTCCATCTGGTGGGCCACCTGGTTGAGCCGGGCCACAATCTTGTCTGTCCCGGCTTGAATCTCATTGTACAGGCCCCAGAAGCAGATGCTGGGGTGGTTGAAGTTCTGGGCGATCATTTCCCGAAGCTGGAGCTCCAGGTTGTCGTCGAAGGCAGGATTGGCCACCCAGGTGCCCACGAAGGGGATTTCCTCCCACACCACATAGCCGCGGCGGTCCGCCTCCTCAAACATGAAGTGCGCCTGCGGATAGTGGGCCAGACGGAGGGAATTCACGCCCATCTCGTCAAAAAAGTCGTAATCCGTGAGGTGATTCTCCCGGGTAAGGGCCGACGCCAGGCCGTCCCAGTCCTGATGCCGGGACACGCCCCGCAGTTTCAAGTGCTCCCCGTTCAGGAAGAAGCCCTTTTCCCGGTCTACATGGTAATACCGCAGGCCAATCTGCTCTTCTACCCGGTCCACTTCCACGCCGTCTTTCAGGAGCGTGACCACGGCGGTATACAGGTAAGGGTCTGCCTTTCCGTTCCACAGATGCGGACGGTCCACAGCCAGGTTGCAGCGCACCACGTCGTTGAAGATGCGGTTGTAATAGGTTTCGGCCACCACCTTTCCGGCGGCGTCCTTTACGGCGATGCGCACCTCGCAGCCCTCATAGTCCGTGAGGGTGGACAGGTGGATTTCCGCGCTCAGGTCGGCCCGTTCGCGGCCGGTCTTCTGGGAGATGAGCACACCGTCCGAGCCGAAGTAGAGCGGGGAGATGCACACCGGCTCCGTCACTTCCAGCCAGGCGTCGCGGTACAGGCCGCCGTAGATGTTGAAGTCGCCGCCAAAAGGCGCCACGTCAAAGGTGGGGGCGTTGCTGCAGACCACCGTCAGGGTGTTTTCGCCGGGCTTTACATAGTCTGTAATTTCGAAAGTGAAGGAGTTGTAGGCGCCCTTGTGCTCCCCGACGAAGGTGGAATTCACCTGCACGGTGGCCACGCTCCCGGCCCCTTCGAAGCGAACGAAGATGCGCTTGCCGGCATAGGCCTCAGGGATGTCCAGGGTGCGGGTATACGTGCCGAAGCCCCGGTAATAGGTGTTTTCCGTCTGGAAATCGCCGGCATTGTAGCAGTGCGGAAGGGTGACGGGATCCCCCTGCGGGCCACGTCCGAAAGAGGCGCCGGCCACCGGGCCCGTTTTCACGAAGCCTTTGACAAAGGTCCATCCATCGTTGAGGGATTTCACTTCCCGGGCCTGGAGGGCAAGGGAGGCCATCAGCAGGGCCAGGGCGGAACAGAAATATCGTTTCATTGTGGTTAAAGATTGGTTTTGGTTTAGCAAATATCGCATTTTTTGCAGATTTGAGCAAAGGGCCCGGCGGAATCGCGCGCCCGAAGACGCCCGGCCGGCCCTGTTTAGTCAAGAGAACAAGTTTTTTCGCCAAGAAGGAAAGTCTTTTTACTGCTGCAATCAGCTAAATTTGTACAAATCAATACGACCAGCCATGAAAAGAATCATCCTCACTTTGATCCTTGCCGCCGGCTCACTGTCCCTGAGCGCCCAGCAAGTTTACAGAATCTATGACGGACCGGCCCCCGGAACAGAAGGCCTCACCTACCCGGAATTGGTTCTTCCCAATGCCCAGACCGGCCATCCGATGGTGTACAACGTAACCGAGCCCACCATCACCGTATACAAGCCGGAGAAGGCCATTGACACGGGCGCCGCTGTCATCATCGCCCCCGGCGGAGGCAATATGTACCTGACCTGGCAGGAAGAGGGTATCAACGTGGCCGAGTGGTTCCAGCGCCGGGGCATCACCGGCATCATCCTCAAGTACCGCACCAATTTCATGGGAAACAATGAGGAAGAGATCAACAAAAGCCTGATGGAATTCTTCGGCCGCATGTTCAGCTTTGCCGAAATGGGCCAGGAGAGGACACAGGGCGCATCCCCTGCCCCCAGGGTGCAGGAGCGGCCCCTCCAGAAGCAGGAACCCACCATTCAGGGAGACGACGGCCGGCAGGCGGTGCGCTATGTCCGCGCCCATGCGGCGGAACTGGGCATCGACCCGCAGAAGATTGCCCTGATGGGCTTCTCCGCCGGCGGCATGCTCACCTCCGATGTCATGTATATCAATGACGACGAGAGCCGTCCCAACCTTGTAGCCCCCATCTACGGCACCTCCGGTATGGGGCTTCCGGAGCATCCCGTACCCACCTTCATCTGCGGGCCGGAGTTCGACCTGTTCCCTCCGGACAATTTCTTCGCCCTTTACAAGGAATTCCAGGCCGCCCATCTGCCTGCCGAGCTTCACTTCATCACCGACGCCAATCACGGAGAAGGCCTCCTGTATAACGGGAAAGAGTGGAACGAGTGGATCGACCTCCTTTATAACTTCATGAAAGCAGTTAATTTTATCGACTAAGCAATATGAAACGATTCCTTTCCCTCCTGGCTGCGGCGCTCACACTGGCCGCCTGCAGCGGTTCCGGTGATTCCTCCGCTGCGCTGAAGCAACTGGAAGAAGGCTGGGCCAACCCTCCCCAGAGTGCCCGCACCCGCGTTTGGTGGCACTGGATGAACGGAAACATCACCAAAGACGGTATCCAAAAAGATATCGAATGGTTCCACCGGATCGGCCTGGGCGGTTTCCAGACCTTCGACGCCGCCATGAACTCGCCGGTAGTGGTGGAAGACCGCCTGGTGTACATGACCCCCGGCTGGAAAGATGCCTTCCGGCATGCCATGCACCTGGCCGATTCCCTAAACCTGGAAGTGGCCATCGCCAGCTCTCCCGGCTGGTCCTCTACCGGCGGTCCCTGGGTGAAGCCCGAGGATGCCATGAAAAAACTGGTCTGGCGCACGGCCATGGTAAGCGGCGGACAGGTAGATATGACGCTGCCTGAGGCATTTACTTCCACCGGCACCTTCCAGAACCTGGGTGAGAACACCAGTTCGGTGAACATCGTGGCGGCCGGTGCGCACCAGCACTACGAAGACATCGCCGTGGTGGCCGTCCGCCAGCCGGAAGGGCGCAAGTCTTTGCAGGAACTGGGTGCAAAAGTCTCCGCCAGCGGAGGCGCCCCCACCCTCGCCCTTCTCACCGACGAAGACATCGTGAACGGATTCAACCTCCCGGCCGACCCCAAAGCCGGACATGCCTGGATCCAGTACCAGTTCCCGGAGGCCGTCACCCTTTACGGTGTCCGCTATGCCGGCGGCAGCGGACTGTCGCTGGAAATGAGCCAGGACGGGAAATCCTTTACCAAGGTCTGCGACCTGGAGCAGGCGGAAGGCGTTTCACAGAGTACGGTAGCCGTTCCCGCCACATCGGCCCGGTATTTCCGGGTCATCTATCCCAATCCGCAGCCTCGCGTAAGCAACTGGGGCTACGGCGGTTCCACCCCCGCCCCTAAGTTCACCACCGTTACGGAACTGGAGCTGTTGCCTTATTCCCGCATCCACCAGGCCGAAGAAAAAGCCGGCTTCTCCGAGGCCGCCGGCCATTTCGCCGCCAAAGCCACGCCCGTTACCGGCGAAGCCTTCCCCTCTCGGGCCGATGTCATTGACATCACGGCCAATGTGAAGGACGGGAAACTGTCCTGGAACGCCCCGGAAGGCCGATGGAAGATCTACCGCTTCGGCTGGTCGCTCACCGGCAAGCAGAACCATCCCGCCCCGGCGGAGGCCACCGGCCTGGAAGTGGACAAGCTGGACCCGGACGCCTGGACCCGTTTCTTCCACAATTACCTGGACATGTACAAGGAGGCTTCCGGCGGCATGATCGGCCAGCACGGCATCCAGTACGTGCTCACGGACTCCTACGAGGCCGGCATCATGACCTGGACGCCCGGGATGTTCGGGCAGTTCGCCGCCAGAAGGGGCTACGACCTGCATACCTGGCTGCCCGCCCTCGCCGGCGAGGTCATCGGATCGGCCCGGGAGAGCGACCAGTTCCTCTTCGACTGGAGAAAGACCCTCAGTGAGCTGTTCACCGAGAACTACGAGCGCCTCTCCGACATCGCCATCAAGGAATACGGCATGAAAGGCCGCTACACGGAGTCGCACGAGAACGGCCGCGTCTATCCCGGCGACGGCATGGACATCAAGAAAAAGGCCGAAATCCCCATGAGTGCCATGTGGGTGAACGCCCCCTGGATTGCCTATGACGTAGATGCCGCCGGCCATTTCAACCGCAGCATGTACAAGGCCGACGACAAGGAATCCGCCTCCGTAGCCCATCTCTACGGCCAGAACGTAGCCGCGGCAGAGTCCATGACGGCTGCCGGCGGCGCCTATTCCTTCTATCCCGGCAACCTGAAAGAGATCGCCGACATGGAGATGTCCTGCGGTATCAACCGCTTCGTCATCCACGAAAGCGCCCACCAGCCCTCCGACGACCTGGTTCCGGGCATGTCGCTCTCCGGTATCGGCCAGTGGTTCAACCGTCACGACACCTGGGCCCCGATGGCCGGTTCGTGGGTGGACTACATGTCCCGCTCCTGCTTTATGCTGCAGGCCGGAAAGAACGTGGCTGACATCCTCTATTATTTCGGAGAAGACACCAATGTCACCTTCGAATTCGGCTACGCCCAGACGGCGCCCCGCATCCCTGCCGGCTACCAGTGGGACTACTGCGGCGAGGACGCCCTGCTCAACCAGATCGTGAGCACCAAGGGCAAGCTCAGTTCCAGGAGCGGCACGGAATACAAGGTGGTCTGGATGGACCGCAACATGGACCGGGTGTCCCTGCCGGTACTGAGGAAATTGGCCGCCCTGGCCCGGGACGGCGCCTGGATCGGCGGAATGCGTCCCGTCGCACCCGCCTCCCTCTCCGACGATGCCGACGAGTTCGCCTCGCTGGTGAAGGAAATCTATGAGAGCGGCCGCGCCAACGTGATGGAGACCGCCTCCCTGCAGGCCTTCCTGGACAAGGCCGGCGTTCAGCCGGATGTGAAGATTGACGATTCCTACCGTTTCCTGCACCGGACCCTGAAGGGCGCCGAGATTTACTGGATCAACAAACCGTACACCGAAAAGAGCGAAACTGTGTCCCTGGCCTTCCATACGGCCGGTAGCAAGCCCACTGTCTGGCATCCGGACACCGGCAAGGTGGAAGAGGCCTCCTACAAGGTGGATGGCGAATGGACCACCGTGGAACTGAACCTGGTTCCCAATGACGCGCTGTTCGTGGTCTTTGCCGGAAAGGGCAAGGCCTCCGAAACCCTCCCCGCCGTCACGGAGCAGGTACTCGCCCCCGTAAGCGGTTCCTGGACCGTCAAGTTCCAGGAACGCCGCGGTGCGCCCGCCCAGGCCACATTCCAGACCCTCCGTTCTCTCACGGAATCCGACGACTTCGGCATCAAGTATTTCTCCGGCATCGCCTCCTACAATAACACCGTCACCCTTCCTAAGGCCGACGGAGAACTGTACCTGGACCTCGGAGACGTGAAGTATGTGGCCGAAGTCTGGGTAAACGGCCAGTACTGCGGCCGTGCCTGGAAGGAGCCCTACCGGGTAGATATCTCTGCCGCCGCACGCGAAGGAGAGAATACCGTAGAGGTGAAAGTGGCCAACCTGTGGGTGAACCGCCTGGTGGGCGACCTGCAGCCGGACTGCCCCGAAAAGATCGCATTTACGGACTCTCCCCGCAGCGTACAGCCCGGACAGCCCATCCTGCCCGCCGGCCTGCTGGGACCGGTACAGGTGATTTCCCGCCAATGACAGCCGGTTGACAACGCTAAAGGAGCGGCCCTCTCACGCAGAGAGCCGCTCCCTTTTTACTGACCGGAATCTATTTCAGTACCACCTCCCGGAGCCATTTGTCCAGCTCCGCCGTCCACTCCTGCTTGTAGATGAACTTGTCGCCGTTTCCCCAGCCGTGGCCGCCGATGGGATACAGGTGCAGGCAGGCGCTGACACCGTTGTCCAGCAGGGCCAGGTAATAGTTGATGAAATTGCGGACCGGGACGGTATCATCGTTGGTGGAGCCCATGATAAAGGCAGGCGGCGTATTGGGCGTTACCTGCTTTTCGTTGCTGTAGAGGTCGGTCAGTTCCTGGGAGGGATTCTCTCCCAGCAGGGACTGCCTGGAGCCAGCATGCGTGTAGGAGGGATCCATGGTAATAACCGGATAGAAGAGAATCTGGAAGTCCGGGCGGGAATCGGCCGTATAATGGGTGGCTGCGGTAGAAGCCAGATGACCGCCGGCGGAGGCGCCGCCGATGCCCACCTTGGTGGCCCGGCCCAGGCTGCGTACCAGCCGGATGGCCTCCTGGGCGTCTTCCAGCGGGACGGTGGTATATTTGCCGGCGGGAAGCCGGTACTGGAGCATATAGAAGTCTATGCCGCGGGCGTTGAACCAGGCGGCCAGGTCACGGCCTTCGTTGTCCTGGGACTCGAACATATAGGCGCCGCCGGGACACTGGACCACCGCTACGCCGCAGGGGTTCTGGGCGGGATAGGCCTCCAGGAGAGCCTCGCTGAAGCGGCTGGCCATGGGGTTTCCGCTGACATCGTATGCCGACGGAGTGCCATTAGGCCAGAGCTTAATGGTATCGGCCACCTGGATGCCGAAAGCGCGGAGCTGCTCCTTGGACATGGAACGCCTGAAATCGGGGAACTGCGCCCACGAAGCCGTAACGGCGAGGGCGGCGACCAGAGTCAAAAGAATCTTTTTCATTATACCAATTGTTTTTATTACCCAAAGATACACTTTCTTTGCGGCAAAATCGACAAAATCATTGAAAAAAAGACTTAGAATGACTAACTTCGCTCCATATCACATAATACTATGAAACGCATTCTCCTTATTCTTGCATTCTGGGCCCTCGCCTTTGCAGGCTATGCCCAGACCGTCCACTCACAAATTGTAGAAAACGGCGGAACCGGCCCTTACAAGGCCGTCGTGGTGGGAGACGCCTCCTGCCCCGCCTTCACCATCTATCGGCCTCAAGACCTGGATGCCGCCGGAAAACTGCCCGTGATTCTGTACGGGAACGGCGGCTGCGCCAACAGCACCGTGGAAATCCGTTTCTTTCTGAACGAAATCGCCTCCTACGGATACCTGGCCATCGGCATAGGCCCGTACGAGGAAGACGACCCCAACGCCAAGTGGAAAGACGTGTTGCTGGGCTCTTTCCCGGAAGGGAAAAAGGTGGTCCTGGCCAACGGAGAAGAGCTCAAGGCCCCTTCTCCGGAGGAAATCCAGGCCCGGGCAGAAGCCTCCCGCAAGCGGATGGAAGCCTTGATGGCAGAACGGGCCAAGAACCCGGATGCTCCCGTGGCCTTTGCCAACGCCACCTACGCCAAGCAGCTGCTGGAGGCCATGGACTGGCTCACGGAACAAAACGCCAACCCGGCGTCGGAATACTATCACAAGCTGGACCTGGACAAGGTCGCGGCCATGGGGCACTCCTGCGGCGGCAGCCAGGTGCTGGGTGTAGCCCACGACCCGCGCATCAAGACCGGCATCATGCTGAACTCCGGTATCGGCGACATGGAAATGCAGGGCGCCACCAAGGAAACCCTGGAGAACCTCCACACGCCCATGCTGTACCTGATCGGCGGTCCCTCGGATGTGGCCTTCCCCAATTCGGCCCTGGACTTCCAGCGCATCAAGAACGTTCCGGTGGTGATGATCAACACCACGGACGGCCATCTGGCCACGTTCTATGAGAAGAGCGGCGGCGCTTACGCCGTGACCGTGCGCAAATGGCTGGACTGGCAGCTCAAGGGAGATAATTCCCAGGCGCCCTTCTTCCTGGACGACGCCGTCCTGCACGAGGCCCAGCCCACCTGGAACGTAGACCGCAAAAACTGGACGCCGGCCGGTCCCGCCCGCAATCCGGGCATGCGCCAGATGTCCCGGGAAGAGATGGAGGAGATGTTCCGCCGGATGAACACCCCGCCCTCGGACCCTGCCTATAAAGTAGAAAAGAGGAGCTGCACCAGCGCCGGCAACAAAATCTACGGAGAAGCCTTCATCCCCGTCGCGCCCGGCAAACATCCCGCCGTCATCCTGTCCCACGGCTACGGCGGCACCCACAGCGGTTTCTATGCCCTGGCCGACAAACTGGCCAAGGCCGGTTACGTGGCCTACTGCTACGATTTCGCAGGCGGTTCTCCGCGCAGTCAGAGCGAGGGCCGCACGGAAGACATGTCCATCCTCACCGAACGGCAGAATCTGGAAGACGTTCTGGACATGGTGCGCGGCTGGGACTGCGTGGACAAGAAGAATGTCTTCCTGCTGGGCGAAAGCCAGGGAGGCTGCGTGAGCGCCATCACCGCCCCCTATGTGAAGAAGAAGATCAACGCCATCCTGCTCACCTATCCCGCCCTCTGCATCGCGGACGACGGCTATGCCCTGTATCCCACCCTGGCCGATGTCCCCGAGACGGTCAATTTCATGGGCATGAATATCGGCAAGCCCTATTATGAGCTGTACTACAAAGGCTACGACATCTACAAGGAGCTCTCCGGATACCAGGGCGACGTGCTCATCGTCCACGGCACGGAAGACACGCTGGTAAAGCCCGAGTATTCCGCCCGAGCCTCCAACCTGTACAAGAACTGCGAACTGCACCTGATTTTCGGCGCCGGCCACGGCTTCCGCGGCCCCGAGCAGGTGGAACTCTATCACGGATACATCATGGACTTCCTGCAGCGCCATCTTAAATAAAGGCCCTGCAGCACTTACATTCCTGTCTCACAACATTTTACGCATTTATTGGTGCAATTTTTCGTGCACCAATAAATGCGTAAAAAATTAATAATCAAATAGATAAGTGCTGCAGATTACTGCTCCGGATTCACGTAACGGTTCCCGGTCTCTGCCTTGACTGCGTCGATGAACGCGGGGGCATAGGCCGGGGACGTGCGTCTTCCGGGCACCACCACGCCGTTCTCGCTGAGCTGCATGATCTGGTCGTTGTGCTTCACGATCAGGAGCCGGGCCAGTTTGTCCCAGCGCTTCATCATCATGTCCGTGTAGGCTTCTGTCTTGGCCGTGAGGTAGTTGATGCGGTCTCCGGCGGTCATTTTCACCGCCTGGGCCTCCACCTCTTTCTGATCCTGGGCGTAGAAATCTTCCAGTTCCGTCTGGGCTTCCCGGAGGTCGCCGATCATGGCGCTCCAGCGGGGATACACCATGTTGGCCACGAAGTTGTTCATCCAGAAGGCGCTCTCCGTGGAGAACTCGCGGATATTGTTGTTTTCGCTGCGGAAAGGATCCGGAACGCGGTTGATGCCGCAATATACGGGCACATAGGCCACCATGGTGGCGTCGTCCATGTTAAAGTACGTTACGCCGCCCACGGCATCCGGCAGCCAGTCTCTCATCTGGCACACCATGGTCATGCCGCTCTGCTGGCAGCCGATGGGCCGCTCGCGGAACATCTTGGTGCCGTCGGAGGCCTCGAAGTTCACCGGCTGGTTGCGGTACGGGGAAGCCCAGGGACCGGCGCTCATGTCGGCCGTCATATCCAGGGCGGTTCCCTCGTAGTGGTCCCGCATGTCGGCCATGATATCGCGGACGCTCACGGGAGCATCCGGCTTGATCCAAAGGGGAAGGTGGTCGATGGTGGACATGTCACCGCCCAAGAAGGGCAGATAGCCGTCGATCACGGCAGGGTCTGAATGGCGGCGGTAGAAGCTCCAGACGCGGGCTTCGCAGTAGCGGATCTTGCTGAAGCTCATGGGACCGTAGGCCTCGCGGAAGCTGAAATCCTTGTCTGCACCGTTGAAATAGCCCATCTCGCGGGCGAAGGAGATGACATCGGCCGAATACATGCATTCCCCGTCCGGAGTAATGCAGAAGCCCAGTTTCTTGTCTGCCTTTTTGGCCTGCGGGAACTGCTGGATGCGGCTGGAGTTGGCGTAAGCGCTGATGCAGTCGTCCGGGACGCGGAGCGCCACCCATACGGCACCCTTGCGGCCCTTGCCCTTGCCGATGAGCTCCATGATCCAGGCCTCGTTCTTATCTGCCACGGCGAAGGATTCCCCGGTCTCGTTGTAACCGTATTCCTGTACCAGCTGATGCATCACGGTGATAGCCTCCCGGGCGGTGGCGCTGCGCTGCAGGGCCAGCCGCATGAGGGTGAAATAGTCCAGGTAGCCTTCCCGGTTCTGGAGCTCTTCACGGCCGCCCCAGGTGGTTTCCACGATGGTCACCTGTTTCTCGTTCATCAGCCCGGCCACGCCGTAAGTGTAGGAGGCCTCCCGCACCAGCCGTTCCGCCTGGGTTTCGGGGCCCCAGCCGCGCACCTGGATCATCTCGCCGTCTGCGTGCATGCCGGGAAGATACAGGGACAGGGGCGAGGCAAAGCCGAAGCCGTCGCAGTTGTACGTAACGATTACGCTTCCGTCCACGGAAGCCTTTTTGCCCACGATGAGGTTGGTGCAGGCATCCGAGGGGAGAAAGGATGCCGACAGAAGGGTGGCCAGCGCCACGGTAAGAATACGTTTCATATCACTGACAGTTTTCACAAATATATGCATTTTTTGCAAAAACCGCCAGCCTGCCGGGGCTTTTATCCCAGGGAATGCTGCTTGAGGTAGGCGTCGAAGGCAGGGCGGCAGGCATCCGAGACGTGCAGCAGCGCATCCCCCACTTTGATGTCGCCCGAGGGCGTGGCGCTGGAAATATGCGCCAGGGCCACGATAAAGGAGCGGTGGATACGCATGAAAGCCGCCTGGGGCAGCAGTTCCTCCACCGCCTTCATGGTCATGTGCGTAATCAGGGGCGTCCGGGCCGACGAGAGATGGAACATCACATAGTCCCGCATGCCCTCCACGTACAGGACATCGGCATAATCCACTTTCCGGAGCGCGCCGTCCACCTTGATGAAAAAGGAGGTTTTCTCTGCCGCGGGAGCCGTTGCAGGGGCCGCGGAAGCCGCCTCTTTCAGGGAGAACCATTCCCGCGCCTTTTCCGCCGCCTCCAGGAACTTCTGGTAGCGGATGGGCTTGAGCAGGAAATCCAGGGCGCTCACCTCATAGCTCTCGAAGGCGTACTGCTTGAAAGCCGTGGTGAAAACGATGCGCGTGTCCGGGGGCACCATCCGGGACAACTCCATCCCGTCCAGGTCCGGCATCTGGATATCCAGGAACACCAGCTCCGGCTGCCGCGCCCGGATCTCCGAAAGCGCCTGCACCGGGTCGTTGAAGGAGGCTTCCAGCTCCAGGAAAGGCGTGCGCGCGATAAAGCCCTCCAGCATTTTAATGGCCAGGGGCTCGTCGTCTACTACGATGCAGCGAAGTTTGTTCATGCGAGGTCCAGGGTAACTTCTACGGAATAAGTGCCGTCACCGGCATGCTGGGAATAGGTGTATTTTCCGGGATACAGGAGTTCCAGGCGGCGTTTCATGTTTTCCAGGCCGATGCCGGAGCCGATATGGTCGCTCCCCTGTTTCTCGAAGAGGGAATTCTCGCAGCGGAACACCAGCGTATCGCCTTCCATCTGCATGGACACGTTCACAAAGGACGGATAGCGGGCGTTCACCCCATGCTTGAACGCATTCTCCACCAGGGAGATGAACAGCATCGGCGCCACTTCCACATGCCCCTGCGGGGCCACCAGTTCCTTTTTCACCGCAGTGAGCTCATTGCACCGGAGCGCCATCAGGTCTATGTAATTGTCCATGAACTCCATTTCGGAGGCAAGCGGAACTTTCTGGGATTCACTGTCGTACAGGGAATAACGCAGCAGGTCGCTGAGCTGGCCGATACTTTCCTGCGCCTTGTCCGGGTCGATCTGGGTAAGGGAAGAAATGTTGTTGAGGGTATTAAAAAGGAAATGCGGATTGAGCTGGTGCTTGAGCCAGGTAAGCTCCGCCTCGGCGGTTTTCCGGCGCTCTTCCTGGATTTCCTTCTCCCGGTCGTTCATCCGCATCAGGTAACGGAGGCCAACCGCCAGGAGGATGACCAGCGATTCCATGAACAGCGAAGCCGTCACGCCCACAATCCAGAATGCCCAGACATTTTTGGGGCCGAAGGCGTCCAGCACTTCCTGAGGAATCTGTCCGCGCGGAATGAACTTGTACAGGTTCCAGGCCAGCAGAAGCACGGCGTTCGCGATCCAGAACCACTTCCTGTTGCCGCCAAAAAGGCACCGGGGTACCAGAAGATAATAGTTGAGGCAGTAAATGGCAAAGATGGGAAGCAGGGAGCGGAGAGACCCCTTCAGGAGGCCCATGGCCCCCGGCAGGTTCCCCGTCATGCCAAAATTGATGAGGGCGGGAACCAGAAAGACACACACCCAGACAATGAGCTGGGCGGTGTCCAAGACATAATTCCTTTTGTTATCGGTGGCCATCGGCACAAAGATAAACAGTTTTTTTTACATTTGCTGCATGATGGTTCCCATACTTTCGGCTGTGGAACTGCTGTTAAGCTGGTCCTCGTTCTCGATGGTGCGGCGGGCGCGCTTGGTGGTGTAGTTCCCCTGCTTGCCGAAGGTCCAGCTTACCTGGAAGGTAATCTGACGCATGGGGATGGTGGTGTTCATGTTGGTGGTGAAACCGTTGCCGGTGGTGGTGGAGCTCATGTTCATCTCGAAGCCCTTGGCCAGCGGGAGCACGCCGTTCACCGAGAAGCTCAGGCGGTCGCTGAGGAAGCTCTTGGTCAGGCCCAGGGTGGCCATGGACATGCCGGAGGAACTGCCCTGCAGGTTCACGTTGCTGCCCATCGAAATCACGTTGGCGCTCAGGCGCAGGTCCCAGAACATGGTCTGCTGCAAACCCACCATCACATTGTAGGCCCATCCGCTGTTCTGCTGCTTCAACTGCTCGGAGCGGATGTCGCTGTAGGAGAGACCGCCGTTGAGCATGATGCGGGTCTTGTTGGTGGGGTTGATCATCAAGAAGGCATTGAGCCCCGTGGTGTTGGTCTTGACGATATTGCCATACGTGGTGTTCAGGATGTTGTCGGCATCATAGAAGCTGTAGGAGGAGATGCCGTTTCCGGAGTAGCTGTGGCGCAGGGTGGCGTTCACCATCACCTTGGGCGTGTACAGGTTATAGACCAGGGAGACGTTGTGGCCGCGCTCCACATCCAGGTCGGAGTTGCCGTAGCTCAGGGCGGTAGGGTCGGTGGTGTCCACGTACGGGTTCAGGTAGGTGATGCCCGGACGGCTGATGCGCATGTTGTAGCTCAGGCCCAGGTTGGAAGTCTGGGACAGGTTCCACTGCACGCTGGCGGTGGGCACCAAGAAGCCGTAGTTGATGTCGAACTTACCGTCTTCGTAGCCGGCGATGGGAGGGACGGAGGCGTAGGTCTGCCAGGTGTGCTCGTAGCGGGCGCCGGCTTTGAGGCCGAAGGCGCCGAAGTTGCCGGAGAGTTCCGTGTAAGCCGCGCCGATGCGGTTGAAGAAGTCGTACTGGAGGCTGGAGGCCGGGTTCACCACGAAGGAGGTGCCGTTCCACAGATAGTCGGTCTGGTCGGAGTTGTTGTGGCGGTTGATGTACTTGACGCCGGTGGAGAGGGTGAAGGCCTGGCCCAGAGGGGTGGTGAAGTCGGCCTGGACGGTGTGGTCGGAGGAGCCGGTGGTACCGTCGGATTTGCGGTCGGTGAGGTCGAAGCCCGGAACCGCGACGCCGCCGTACGTATTGAGGGTGTTGTTCACGCCGGGGGTGGCGTTGAACTGATAGCTCAGGGTGAAGCTGCGGCCGGGGACATCGGCCCAGAGGTGCTGATAGTCGGCGCTGGCAGAGATGTTGTTGCGGGTATTGGTGCTGAGGGTGGTACCGTCGTAGTTGAAGCTGCCCACACCGGGGAACACCATGGTGGTGCTGCTGAGGCCGTTGTTCTCCATGCCGAAGTGCATGACGCCCACGGTGGCGGAGATCAGGTTCTGCTCGTCGATATCATAGCTGGCGGAGAGATTGCCCATGAGCATGGGCATCTTCATGGCAGACTCCGTATGGGTGGTGGTGGAGAAGCCGCTGTCCTGGATCCGCTCCATGTCCATGATGGTGGCCGGGCTGTTCTGCATCATCCCGTTCACATTGGCGCTGAGGGCGAACTTGCCCTTCTGCATGCTGGTGAACAGGCCGCCGCCGTAGCCGCGGGTAGAGGCCTGGGCGCGGAGGGTGCCGTAGATACCGTCGGCCACGCTCTGGCCGCCCGTCATTTCTCTGTTGGTGGTGATGTTGAGCACGCCGCCCACGCCTTCCGCATCATAGCGGACGCCCGGGTTGGTGACCACCTCGATGTTCTTCACGGAGCTGGCCGGCATCATCTTGAACACCATGGAGGCGTTCTGGGACATCATCTGGTTGGGCTTCCCGTCCACGTACACCTGGAAGGAAGAAGACCCGTTCACGGTGATATTGTCCTGGCCGTCCACAGAGACCATGGGAACCTTGCGGAGCATGTCCAGCACGGTGGAGGTTTTGGAGTCCACGTCGTCGGCCACATTATAAATCATTTTGTCCACCTCCATCTTCACCAGCGGACGCATGGCGGTGACGGTGCCGGCTTTCAGGGTCTCGATATTGTCCTGAGCCAGGATCTCGCCCAGGTCGATGACCTCCTGTTCGCCAATGGTGAAGCATTTCTGGATCACCTTGCGGCCCAGGTTGTTGAAACGGAGGCAGTAGTCGCCTTTGAGGGTGAAGCTGTGGGAGAATCGGCCTTCGGTGTCGGTGGTGGTGAAGGCGATGGCTTTGTCGGGCTCGGAGCTCTTGTAGAACTCAATCACGGCGGCGGGTTCGCCAACCCGGGTGAGCGAATCCAGGACGACGCCCTTAACTACGGTAGTATTGCTCTGGGCATACGCGGCGAGGCCGGCGAAAAGCATGGTAAAAATAACAACTAACTTTTTCATATCTGTCGATTTTTTCATTTTCCGTTTGTTTCGACAGCAAAATTAGCGTAAAGTAAAAGGGCGTGGTCCCGATTTTCGACCAACGCCCTTTTTTCTTCGACGAACGGGTGTTCCGCTATGGAATCCGGTAAGATTTGGTGACGCCTTTCCAGGTGCAGGAGATGGTTCGGGAGGCATCGTCGCGCGTCACGCTCACCTCCTTGGAGGAAGGCATGGCCTGGACGGCGGCGAAGTCCGTACCCGCAGGGACGGCCAGTTCATACAGGCTGTAATCCATGATACCGTTCTGGTCTGTGGCGCGGACCGGGTAGGCGGGCGTTTCCACCGCGGTCCCGTTCACCGTGAACTGCACGGTGGGGACACACGGGAATTCCATCACCTCTCCCTTCCGGGTGAATCCCAGGCCGATGACATCGCACAGGGGCTCCCCTTCCGGACCTTCCGCCACCAGGAACAGCGCGTGCTTGCCTTTCAGGGACTCTGTGAGTTTGTCCAGAGAAACCGTAAAGCGCTCTACACCGGCAGCCTGCCCGGCAGGGACCTCTACGCGGGCCACTTTCCGCCCGTTCCAGGCGCCGCCCTCCCAGGGACCGTCCAGCCACACATCCACTGCAAAAGGCTTGTCCGTCTTCCGGGTAAGGAACAGGTTGAAGGAGGAACCGCTCCGGAAAGCCTCGAACGGCCTGAGTCCCAGATTGTTCTCTCCCAGCCCTTCAAAGCCGAAGTACTTGTAGCCGATGATGTCCCCCGCCTTGACACCGGTAATGTCCATCCGGTTGTCCCAGATGTCCCAGCTGTCCTGCATGGTCTGCGGGGCCGACATATAGCAGGCGTAACCGGCCGAATAATAATTGTAGGGATCCAGGCCGTACATGTTGAAGCCTTCGGAAGTGACCTCAGCACCTGCGTATTCGTTGCCGTCGGCCGCCTTCACCGTGAAGCCGCCCTGATAAGGGTCGTAGGCGGTAATCCGCACCCGGCCGCCTTCGGAGACCGGTTTTTCATCGGCCTCCAGGCAAACGGGAGCCACCATGGCCTGGCGGGCGAAACCGAACCCGCGCGGAGCCCGGTGGTAGAAGATGTACCACTGTCCGTTGATCTGTGCCAGAGAGCCGTGGGTATTGTTACCGGCGAAACTGGTTTCCAGGTGCGCACCGTCACGCGAGAGCACCGGGCCGCGGGCATCTACCAGCACACCGCCGCTGACCCAGGGGCCCTGGGGACCGTCGGCATAGGCATAACGCAGGCAGGCGTTGGAATTCTCCAGGCCGTATTCGGGACCGCTGTGGCCGCTGTACAGATAAATGTACTTGTTGCCCACTTTCCGGAACGACGAAGCCTCGAAGAAGTTGAAGTCGTCCCAGTTCTCCCCTTCCGCCACGGCCGGGAAATCCATCCGGGGCTGGTCCTTGGGCAGATTCGCCCACTGTCGGAACTGTTCCATCTGCTCAGAGAGCTTCCCTTTCCCGGCCATGCTGTTCAGCAGCTGGGTCAGCTGGGAAGGGATCCAGAACTCGTAGTCGGTGGCGCCGCGGCGGGGGGAATACATCGTATTCTGGTCCAGCTCCGTTGCGCTGGAGCGGTTGATGCCCCAGGCGACGTATGCCCTGAAGCCGATATTGTAGTCCGGGTCTGCGGGGTCGTCCACCGGGTCGATCAGGGTGCCGGGGTCGAAGCCGATCACGCTGCCGGGCAGCATCTGACCGTCCTTGACATTGAGCACGGTGAACGGGCCGTCCGGACGGTCTCCGACGGCCACCATCGGCATGTGCATGAGGCTGTGCGGGTACAGGTAATACTTGCGGGTGCCGTTGTCCCGGCGGTTCACCTCCACCAGGTCCGGGGCATACATGGTGCTCCAGGTGCCGTTTTCCTGATAGGAGAAGATGGGGCCTTCGTCCCGCCAGGCGGAGAGGTCCTCCACCGGGGCCGACCACTGCCGGTCATCCTCACCGCAATAGCTGTCGAAGCGGACATCGTGCGAGCCCGTCACGTACACGCGGAATTTACCGGGGTTGTCCGGATCTTCGAACACACGGGGTTCGCCGTCCGGCATGTGCTCCCAGAGCGGGAGATACGGATTGGCCGTCACGGGATAGGTGGCCGCCTTTTTGGGCCCGCAGGAGCAGGCCAGCGCCAGCATCAGGCCGGCAGAAGCAAGTACGCGCAATTCTTTCATGGTATTGATGCGATTATGCACAAATATAACGAAAAATCCGGCAGTTTTTGCCATTTTTGCAAAAAGTTAGTACAATGGCTGGTTCCGGAAAAAGGATAGAGGCCGTGGATATCCTGCGGGGATTCACGATGGCCTGCATGATTTTGGTCAACAACCCCGGCGATTGGGGGCACATCTATGCGCCCCTCAGGCATGCCGACTGGAACGGGCTCACGCCCACGGACTGCATCTTCCCGGTGTTCCTGTTCCTGATGGGCTTTTCCATCTTCCTGTCGCTGCGGAAACAGGATTTCCGCCTTTCCGGGGCCCTGGGATGGAAAATTGTGAAAAGGACGGTACTGCTCTTTGGGATCGGCTTTCTGCTGAGCCTCCCCTCCGGCCTGATGAGCGGGAATATCCGGATCATGGGCGTACTGCAGCGCTTTGCCCTGTGCTATCTGGCGGCCTCGCTGCTAGTGTGCCTGGTAGGCAGGAAGTGGCTGGGATGGATTGCCGCAGGCATCCTGGCAGCCTATGCGCTGCTGCTGGCCCTGGGGCACGGGTTCTCCATGGAGGCCGACAATGTCATCGGCCTCACAGACAGGGCCCTGCTGGGAGAGCGGCACATCTACAATGAGCACGGACTGGACCCGGAGGGTATCCTGAGCACCATTCCTTCCATCGCCCATACGCTCATCGGCTTCTGCACCGCTTCCCTCCTGCTGGGGAGCGGGTCGCGGGAGAAAGGGCTGCTGCGGCTGCTGGTCCTGGGGAGCACCCTGCTGCTGGGCGGCCTGCTGCTGCAATACGGCTGCCCGCTGAACAAGAAGGTATGGTCTCCTACTTTCGTCCTGGTCACCTGCGGAATCGGCGCCCTGCTGCTGGGACTCCTCACCTGGTTCGTCGATGAGCGGAAAACGCTGCGGCATAGCGGCTTCTGGAAGGTCTTCGGCACCAACTCCATCCTGTGCTACATCCTCTCTTTCGTGTTCTCCTATGTGCTGGGATACACGCCCCTGGGCAGCGGGCTCTATGCCGGCCTCTCGGCCCTCTGCGGCGGGCCTGGCGAACTGCCGTCCCTGCTGTACGCCCTCTGCAACGTCCTCCTGGTCTGGCTGCTGGTGCTGCCGCTGTACAGGCGCAGGATCTTTATCAAGCTGTAGCCCGCGTGGTACTAACATCTTGATATACTGGCAATTAATGAAAAACCTTTAGTCGAAACCGACTAAAGGTTTTTCATTAAGCACTTTATTGTCAACTAGTTCCCTTCACGCATCAAATTACCAGGTAGCGGTGGCGGAGGCGGGGGCAAGGCCTTCGCCGGAGACGGTGAGCTTCACCTTGCCGCTACGGGCCTTCACCATGGCCTGGGCATGGCCGTAATAGGTGGTGTAGGAGCCGCTCTGGAAGCGCTCCTCGGTGCGGGGCTGGGCGCTGCCGAATCCCAGCAGCTCTCCGCCTTCCACGTTCACCGTAAGAAGGGCGTCGCGGTTGGCCCAGACTTCGCCGGAGGCGTCCGTCAGCGCAATGTCAAAGTAGAAGACATCGTCAGCGGAACGCTTGGGCTCGGCAGCCACACGGATGCGGACATCACCCTCGGCGCTCTTGAGGGAGGTAGAGCCCACGGACTTACCGTCCTTGAAGGCTTCGGCCGTCAGGGTGCCGGGTGCATACGGGACCGTGAAACTGGCCATGTTCTTTGCCACTTCCTGCTCGCCCAGGACCTCGCCGTTCAGGCTCAGGACCACTTTGTCGGCCTGGGTATAGACCTCCACGGTGGCTTCCTTGCCCTCGCAGCCGGCCCAGCTCCAGGACGGGATGGCGTTGGTCCCGCGCCAGGCGGCCTTGATCAGGTCACCGTCCTTGATAGGACGGACCGCCATGGACAGCTTGCCGGTCCAGGTGGCATCGGCCAGAAGGGCCTCCCCGTTGGGATTGCCCAGGATGTCCAGGGCGCCGGTGTCGGCCAGTTTCCAGGGATAAGGCTTGGAGAAGGTCATCATTTCGGCGCCGTAGCCCCAACCGCCGATACCGACCTCACCCAGATAGTCCCAGGAGGTCCACATGAAGTCGCCCACCACGTAAGGGATGCGCTCTACCATCTCCCAGTTGCCCGGGATGTCGATGGGCATGGTCTCGGAGCCCACGACGATACGGCCGGGATGCGCCTCCCCTTCCGCCTCGTAACGGCCTTTGCCATAGTTGTATCCGGCAATGTCCAGGGCATCCAGGATGGGGGTGGTCAGCTGGTCTACGCCGGGGCTGAGCAGGTACGGACCCGACATGCTCTCGCCCACCATGGAGACAATCTGGTTGTAAACGGTGCTGTTCATCTGGCCGCCGCCCATCATACCGGCAAAAGGAGAATCGGAGTTCTGGGAACCGCCGCCGGCGAAGATATCGTTGCCGGCAGCCGTGGTGGCGATAATCATCAGGTTGATGCCGCCGGTCACGGGACGGGAGGCATCCAGGCGGTGAAGCTCGTCGATGATGCTCTGGCCCACTGCCATGCCGCCCGGCATGGCAGGTTCGCCCACCTCGTTGCCCACGGAATACATCACCACCGAAGGGTGGTTGAAGTCACGGCGCACGAAGGCGGCGATATCGCTCTTGTAGTTGTCCATGAACTGGAAGGAGTAGTCGTGGGCGGTCTTGTTGTGGAACCACATGTCCCACAGCTCATCCATCACGTACATACCCAGCTCGTCGCAGGCACGGAGCAGGTTCTCGGACATGGGATTGTGGGCGCTGCG
Source organism: uncultured Bacteroidales bacterium (assembly GCA_946187865.1). Lineage (GTDB taxonomy): Bacteria > Bacteroidota > Bacteroidia > Bacteroidales > UBA932 > Cryptobacteroides. The sequence goes on along the minus strand of CAMHST010000009.1, from coordinate 11,916 downwards.
GATGGCGTTGAAGCCGTACTGCTTCAGGAGGGCTACACGGCGGTAGGCGCTTTCCTCATAGTCGGCCGATCCCACGATACCGTTGTCGTGGTGGATGCAGCCGCCCTTCAGGAGCACACTCTCCCCGTTCACGAAGAAACCGTCCTTGCTCCAGGTAATCTGGCGCACGCCGAAGGTCTCTTCCTTCACATCGCCACCGGCGAGGGTGACGCGGGCCTTGTACAGATGGGGCGCTTCGGCCGTCCAGAGCTTGGCAGAAGGGATTTCAATGCGGCCGGGAACGCCCTTAGCCACTACGCGGGTGCCGTCCAGGATCTCCACCTTGGCCTCGCCGGCATTTTCCGTCAAGTCCACTTCCACCTCCACGGCGGCAGGGCTCAAGGAAACGGTCTTCACGCGGATGGCTTCCACATGCTCCTTGGGAACCACGCAAAGCTTTACGGGCCGATAGATACCGCCGCCGGGATACCAGCGGGAGTTGGGGTGCTCGGAGTTGTCCACATCTACGCGGATGGTATTGGCACCTTCCCGGATGAGACCGTCCAGCGGTGCAGAGAACGGAATGTAGCCGTATGCGGCCCCTCCGGCCAGCTGGTCGTTCACATACACTTTGGCATTGCGGTACACGCCGTCGAAGCTCAGGCAGACGTGCTTGTCCAGCCACGTGGCCGGCACTTCCAACGTCTTGGTATAGGTGTATTTACCACCCTGGAAATAGGCCTCTCCGCCACCACCGGGGGCATCGGCCGTGCGGGCTGCGCCCAGCATGGCGTCGTGGGGCAGGTCCACCACGGCGCTGCGGCCGTCATCGGCAGAAAAATTCCACCCGGCGTTGATGTCGGGAAGTTCAGTCTTGGCGGTACAGGCACAAGCCAGCACGCCGGCTGCCAGATAAAGGAAACGTTTCATTAGTCAGTTATGGTTAGTCAATGGTTTGTTACAGGACCTTGATCTCTGCGGCGGGACGGGCGAACGGGCCGGGGATGGCGGCGGAACGGTTGTTGCCAAAGTAGTCCGTGTCAAAAACGATGGGCGTTCCGTCGGGATTCTCAAACGGCTGTTCGGGTTCGAAGGCCTTGCCCAGGGTCTCGGTGCTTACCATATTGCCCTGGAAGGAGCCCAGGACGTCGTACAGATTGGTTTTCAGGTAGAAGGAACCGTCACGCTCTACCAGCTCCACGTTCACGGGCTGGGCGTTCACGAAGTTGCCGGTTTCCTTCTTCCAGGCACGGGCGCCTGCGAGATAGGCATTGCCGCCGGCCCACACGGGCAGATGGCCGAAGTGGGCGCCCATGGTGGCCATCATATTGGCGGGAGCCTCCATATGGAACTGGGCGATCCACTCGTCGTAGGTGGGATAATCGTCAAAGACATACGTGCCGGCATCGGTGTTCCCACGCTGCATAATCATGCCCATATTGCCGGAATCGCCGGTTTTCTTCACCGGGTAGCCCTGTACGAAGATATTGTTGTAGAAGCGGTCATCGCCGTGCAGGATGCTCATGAAGCCCATGACCTCTGTCCGGTGCGGGATGTGGTAAGGCGTGTACCGCTCTTCCTTGTTGCCGTTCACCATGAAGGCCGTGCCGGAACCGATATCTTCCAGGGTGCCCATGCACAGGTTGTGCACGAAGGCGATGCCCTGGGAGGGCATCCGGAGGCTGGTCTTGGAGAGGAGAATGTTATTGTCGATGAGGGTGGGGCCGTGGCCCACCTCGACGAAGATGTCCTGGTTGGACATGAGGCTGAAGGCCTGCGGGTTGGAGTCCGGCTTGTGGTTGTCGTGCAGCAGGTTCTGCGTGATGCGGGTTCCCTGGGCCTCCCAGTCGCACCAGATGCCCATGGTGCTGTGGTGGATGTGGTTGCGGCGGAAGATGACGTCGATGGCGGCGTGCAGCTTGATGCCGGCAATCTCAGCACCGCCCAGCTCCTGCATGTTGTTGATGTTGTGGATGTGGTTGTCCTCGATGATGCTGAACACGCAGCCCATGCGGCCCACGATGCCTGCCTGCTCGCAGTGGTGGATATGGCAGCGGCGCACGATATGGCTGCCCACATTCTCCTTGAGCCAGCCGTGATACTGTCCGCGGCACACGGCGTCACGCTCCATCTGGGTGGGGCTCTTCACATACTTGTTGGTGAAATAATGGTCATTGTCCGGGTCCAGGTACTTGCCCAGGGAGATGCCGCAGCACTTGCTGTTGGACACTTCGCAGTCTTCGATGATCCATCCCTTGGACCAGTGCGGGCCGATCATACCGTCCTGGAAGGCTGCCGGAGGCGCCCAGGTGGTGGCGGCCTTGTCCACCTTGAAGCCGCTGAACGTAATGTAGCTTACGCCCGTCTTGGAGGGGAAGAAGCAGCGGCGGCGGACATTGATGTCTACCTGCTCCTCGTTGGGGTTCTTGCCCTGGAAGTTGGCATAGATCACGGTCTTGTCCCCTTCCTGCTCCGTGTACCATTTGTAAATGGACCACTCCGGTTCCCAGGAGCCCATATACTTCTCTCCCTTGATGCACTCTTCCAGGGACGTGGTCTCATAGAGGGCGCGGTCGTTCAGGTACACGGCACCGGTGTGCTTGTTGGGGACCATGAAGTACCAGTCTCCGTTCACGATGGTGGTGTAGGGGTTGTAATCCCCGAAGATGGCGTTGTCTACCCGGCAGACCCACACATTGCCCTGATAGGGCTCCCAGGTCTTGATTACCTCTGCGCCGGTAATTTCCGCGCCCAGGGGTTCCATACTCTTGTAGGTGATGCGGGCGTTTTCCGTACCGGCGTTCACCGGGTCTACATATTCCCGGTACACACCGGGCGCCACCAGCACCAGATCACCGGGCTGGGCCACCTGGGCCGCGTCGTTGATGTGCTGGAAAGGGTGTTTCTGGGACCCGTTGCCCCCTGCGGGAGCATTGATGTCCACATAAAGGGTCCGGTTTTGCTCACTGCAAGCCGCAACTGTAAGTGCCATGGCAAGGAGATAAAGTATTTTTTTCATAGATGGTAATGGTTTGGTGCACAAAAATACATTTTTTTAATCGTTTTAGCAAACATCCCTTTTCATCTATTTCGATAAAACAAGCCCTTACTGCACCTGGATCTGCTCCACGCCAGGGGTGACGCCGCTGCCGTTGAAGGAATCGACCCGGAAATAGTAGGTCTGTCCCTTGGAGAACAGGCCCAGTTCCTTTTCGGGGGCTTCCGTCTGGCAGGTCAGGTACAGTTCGTCAGGGTCGGTGCCCCAGCGGAGCACGTAGCCCTCGGCGCCCGGCACGGCAGGCCAGGAGACCTTGATCCGGCGGGCATCTGCCCCCCTTTCGGCCTGGAGGCCGGTAACCGCGGCGGGCTTGTTGCCGGGAGCCAGGCCGAAGACACGGAGGTCGAACAGGGAGAATTTTCCGGTCACCGGAGCGCTGCTGGTTACGCGGACGTAGCGGGCCTTCACCGCCTTGTCCAACACCAGCAGTTCGTGCGGATTGTCGGCGGTGGCGCCGGTCCGGTCAAAGACCTGCTGCCATTTCTGTCCGTCCCGGGAGACTTCCACCACATACCGGTAGGGCGTCTTGGGTTCATCGGCCTTGTAGAAGCCGAAGCCTTCATCGGCAAAGTTGGGCTGCACGGCATTCACCCGGCAAACCTGGCCAAGGTCGATGCAGAGCCATTCTCCGGCATCTCCGGTTGCTGCGCTCCACCAGGTTTTGACGGTATTGTCCCCTGCCTTGGCGGCTTCATGCCCTTCCAACTGGCTGGAAGCCGAGGCTGTCTTGTGGATGGAGAGGTCCATCCAGCCCGTCCAGGGGGCGTTTTTGGCAAAATCCACCGGGCCGTCCGGCAGCACATACGGATAGTCCGACCACTCGGTGAGCACATAGAAATGGCCCTTGGGAGTCATCACGGCCGGGAAAAAGCCAATCCGGCGCTCGAAGTTCATCCGCTGGCTGATCACCGTGGAGGCCACGTGCCACCAGTTGCCGTACTTGTCCTGGAAGGTGTCGCCATGGCCGGCGCCGGTCATCCAGCCGCCCGGCTTCACGCTCACGGGAGAGTAATCGGCGTGCTCGAAGGGACCCAGCGGGCTGTCGGCCACATACAGGCCGTCTCCGTAAGAGTCGAACTCCGTTCCGGGAGCGGCGTAATGCAGATAGTATTTTCCGTTGTATTTGAAGATGTTGGGACCCTCGTTGTAACCGGGCTTGGCCCGCTCGTTCAGGTCTCCGGGCTGTTCCCAGCCGTAATCGGCCTCCCGGTGGGTAATCAGGACAACCTCTTTCCCAATGGGGGCAAAGCCGTTCTCCGGATCCAGCTGGATGCCGCGGATTACGTCCACGTCGCTGCAGCCCCAGTAGAGATACACCTTGCCGTCCTCGTCCGGAAACAGGTCCGGGTCGTGTCCGGTGCGCTCCGGGGCCTCCGGATACAGCACCAGCTTGTCCGTCACCAGCTGCCAGGCGTCCCCGCTTTCCGGATCGGTGGTCTTGTACAGCTCGTTGATGTCCGAGACCATCCAGTAGAGCTCGTCCTTGTACACCATCACCGTGGGGGCGTACAGGTCGATGGGCAGTTTGTCGCAGGGAATGTACTTCCAGTACTGCATATCGTCCGAGCTCCAGTAGCCTTTGCTCTTGGAGGGAAACAGATAGTATCTGCCCTTGTAAATCTGCACCACCGGGTCTGCCGCCTCGCGGGCGCTGTTGCCATCGGCCGAGCGGCTGCGGATCATGGCGATGGCCTGCTGCATCATCTCCGGCGTCATCTGCGCGAGATACTCCGGCGGAATGCTCTTGAGCACCTCCTCATCTGTCTCTTCCCGATGGAAGGAATAGTTGAGGTCGATGGGATTGGTAATAACGCGCGACACCTTCACCTTGTTCCCGCATCCGGGAAGCAGCAGAAGGCCGGCGAAAAGGATTGAACAGAAAGTCTTTTTCATGGAAATGGCGGTTAAATTCAAGGCAAGTTACGAAAAAAAACCGCCATTTCAAAAAGAAAAGGCCCGCCAGCTACCTGGAGCGAGTCTTTCCCTTCAGATGGTCATGCGAGGGGAACGGGCCGATGACATCTTTGAGCTGCCGCCGGCGCTCCTCGTAATAGGCATGCCGTTTGGGATTCTCCGGGAACCATCCCCGCAGCACCCGCATTTCCTGCGAAAGCATCTCGTGGATGCCCCAGAAGCCGGAAAACGCCACCACACCCAGCAGGATGGAGACCGTTTTGCCGGCCACCAGCAGCGACGCCGCCGAGCACACCAGGCCGATAAGCAGGAAAACCCACCAGCTCTGCTTCCCGAAATGATATTCCATCTTGATCACGAAGGGATGGAAAAGGCCGATGGTCACAAAAACGGCCGCCCCGATAAGTATACCGCTGAAATTCATAATCGCTGTTTTAATCCGGCTGCAAAGGTCGACATAAAATCTGGCAATTTTTAGCAGTTGTCCTTTCCTGGTTAGGATTTTTCCGAAACAGGCCCGGATGATCGAGTACTGCACTTCCGGCGCCGGCGAATAACAGGATTATTGCCAAAAATCAAAGTTTATTCCGCATTTCATCCCCATAACAGAGGTGAAATCGGTGTATCTTTGTGCAGAAACTCTATAACCGACCAAACTCAATAACCAACCTATATGAAAAGTAAATTCTTTCTCCTTCTGGCCGGGCTCCTGACGGGGGCTTCGGCCCTTGCGCAGGATTACTCCAAAGATTTCCAGAATCCTCCGCAGGAAGCCCGCATCCGTGTCTGGTGGCACTGGATGGACAGCAATATCTCCAAGGAAGGCATCAAGGCAGACCTGGACTGGATGAAAGCCTCCGGCATCGGCGGCGTGCAGCAGTTTGACGCCGGCGGCACCATGATGGGCGGCGGACAGACCATCGTCAAGCGCCTCCCCTACATGCAGGACGAGTGGAAGGACGCTTTCCGCTATGCCATCCGATATGCCGACGAACTGGGCATGGAAGTGGCGATTGCATCGGCCCCGGGCTGGAGCTCCACGGGCGGTCCCTGGGTGAAGCCGGAGAACGCCATGAAAAAGCTCACCTGGCGTACGCTGGATGTAACGGGCAACCCCAAGGCCAAGAAGCCGCAGGTGATTACCCTGCCGGAGCCTTTTACCACCGTGGGCAAGTTCCAGAATGCGGGAGCCGGCGGAGCGCTCTCCACCGCTCCGGCCGACGTGGCACCCTGGTACAAGGACGTGGCCGTGGTGGCCGTCCGCATCCCGGATGCGGAGAAGACCCTCGCCCAGCTGGGCGCCAGCGTCACCACCAGCGGCGGTGATTTCACCGTGAGCCAGCTCTCCGACGGCGATCTGGCCAACGGGTCGGAACTTCTTTCCAACCCCTCCGGCACCCACGCCTGGATCCAGTATTCCTTCCCTGAGGAGATTACCGTGAAGGCCCTCACCCTGGTGGGCGGCGCTGTCCGCGGCCAGTGGGCTTCCGAATCCCCCTCCTACAACAACCTCCTTCAATGCAGCCAGGACGGCGTCAAGTGGGAAGATGTCTGCCACATTCCCTCCGGTTCCGTGGCCCAGCAGACGGTAGACATTCCGTCTACATCGGCCCGGTATTTCCGCCTCTGCGTAGCCAATCCCGTGGCCGACCGCACGTACGCGGCCTACGGCTACAACATGCCGGCTCCTAAGGGAACCCCTATCCATGAGTTTGTCCTGCACACGGTGACCAAGGTCAACCACGCGGAAGAAAAGGCGGGATTCGCCGCCCCGCACGACCTGATGGACTTCCCCACCCCGGAAACCGACGCTCCCGTAGAGGAGACCATCGACCTCACCGCCCAGTGTGCCAATGGGGTCCTGACCTGGAATGTCCCGGCCGGCAACTGGCGCATCTACCGCTTCGGCGCCTCCCTCACCGGCAAGCAGAACCACCCCGCTCCCCCGGAGGCTACGGGCCTGGAGGTGGACAAGCTGGACGAAGCCGCCTGGATGGACTATTTCCGCCAGTACATGGACATGTATAAAGAGGCGGCCGGCGGCATGGTGGGCCAGCACGGCATCCAGTACATCCTCACCGACAGCTATGAGGCCGAGCAGATGACCTGGACCCCCGAAATCGCCGCCAAGTTCACCGAGCGCCGCGGGTACAACCCCGTGCCCTGGTATCCGGCCCTTACCGGAGAGATCATCCAGAGCGCGGAGAAGACGGAGCAGTTCCTCTTCGACTGGCGGGAGACCATCGGCGAAATGTTCGCCGCCAACTACGACCGCATCAATGTCATTGCCAAGGAATACGGCATGAAAGGCCGCTACACGGAATCCCACGAGAACGGCCGCGTTTACGTGGGCGACGGCATGGACCTCAAGATGACGGCCGCCGTGCCCATGAGCGCCTTCTGGATGCCCGGAACCGGTGGCGGCTCCGCGCTGGTAATGGCCCAGGCCGACATCCGTGAATCGGCCTCCACCGCCCATGTCTACGGACAGAACATCGCTGCCGCCGAGTCGTTTACGGCAGCCGGTCTCAGCGGCAACGCCTGGAGCTACTATCCCGGCAACCTCAAGACCATGGCCGACATCGCCATGTTCAGCGGCATCACCCGCTTCGTGATCCACGAGAGCGCCCATCAGCCCTCCGACGCCCACAAGCCCGGTCTGGGCCTGATGATCTTCGGCCAGTGGTTCAACCGCCACGACACCTGGGCCCCTTACGCCCGCTACTGGGCCGACTACCTGGCCCGCAGCTGCTACATGCTCCAGAGAGGCCATTATGTGGCCGACGTGCTCTGGTACTACGGAGAAGACACCAACATTGCCGGCATCTACGGCCACGAGCTCCCGGAAGTGCCCGAGCAGTATTCCTATGACTTCATCAACCCCTACGGCCTCCTGAACGTGGTTTCCGTGAAGGACGGCAAGCTGGTCACCCCGTCCGGCATGCAGTATAAGGTGCTGGTGCTGGGCGAACACTGCCAGGTGATGAGCATCGAGGTGCTCCGCAAGCTGGACCAGCTGGCCAGGGAAGGCGCCGTGATCGTGGGCCAGAAGCCCGTGAAACCCGCCGGCATGACCGACTGCCAGGCCGAGTTCGACCGCCTGGTAGCCGACATCTGGAACGCCGGCCGCGCCAACGTGCACACCACCCAGCTCAGCCGCCTGCTCGCCGAGACCGTAGAGCCGGACTTCCAGTACAGCTGGCCGTCCCAGATCCGCTTCGTGCACCGCACCGACGGTGACAAGGAGATCTATTGGGTGCGCAACTTCTCCGACCAGCCCGCCAGCCCGCAGATTGTCTGCCGCGATGGAAAGGGCGTCTGCACCGTGCTCAACCCGGAGACCGGCAAGGAACTCCCGGGCGTGTATAAAGACGGCGTCCTGCAGTTGGAGGCCAACCAGGCCCTGTTCCTGGTCTTCGACAAGAACGGCGCGCCCAAGCCCGAATACATCGCCCCCAAGACCGCCGGCACCCTGGCCCTGGACGGTGCCTGGAATGTCACCTTCGAGGGACTGGGCGCTCCCGAGGGCAGCCGTACCTTTGCCACGCTTTCCTCCTACACCGAATCTGAGGAAGAAGCCGTGAAGTACTTCTCCGGCATTGCCACCTACACCAACACCTTCACCCTGGGCAAGAAGGAGAAGGCCGACGGCCTCCGCATAGACCTGGGCAGCGTGGGCCAGATGGCCGACGTGTTCATCAACGGCGAGCACGTGGAATTCCTCTGGAAGGCCCCTTACAAGGTAGACTGGACGGGCACCCTGAAACCCGGCAAGAACACCATCGAGGTAAAGGTGGTGAACACCTGGCCCAACCGCCTCATCGGCGACGCCCAGCCGGGTGCCAAGAAGCTCACCTACACCACGATGCCCTTCTACCAGGCCGATTCTCCCCTCACCCCCTCCGGCCTCATGGGCCCGGTGGTCCTGGAGAAACTGGTGAAGTAGCTTTACCCGAAAACCGCACAATAAAACGACCGGGTACAGCGAGTACCGGTCGTTTTATTGTTTATTGTCTGGGAAGGACTAGCGGATGGGCTGCTGGCGCTTCCAGGCAAAGTATTCTTCCATCAGCTCCAGCTGGGGCTTGTTGGGCGTTTCAATCAGAGAAGTACCGTTCTTAAACAGCATCACACTCTTTTCACCGTCCCGGTACACCGGCCAGTTGTCCAGGCCTTCGCCGTTGGGGTCTCCGGTCTTCACGAAGTTGGCCCAGTAGGTATTCATGGCATCGCTCACGGCCTTGTCGCCGCCTTCGAAGGGACGGCCCCAGGAAGAGCCGAACACGTAGGGAAGCTCGGAGGCATGGTTGGCGCCGCGGGGTTTGGGGGCGCCGGGGCCGCCGAACATCGGCCTTTCCGGGTCGAACTGGTCGAAGAAGTACATGTACACTTTTCCCTTGCCGGTCTTGTTCTGGAGATTGGCCCAGGCCCAGGTGGGCCAGGAGAAAGCCGTCTCGCGGAAGATGTCGGAGAGGGCTCCGAACGTCTCCTCGTCGGTGGTGGCAGGATACAGCCGGAGCATCCGCTCGGCGAAGGGGCCGTATTCCGCCTTGATGTCGGCCTTGTACTTGGCCAGCTGGGTGGGACGGCAGAACATGGCGCCCTCGTCGGAATTGGTGCCGATGAGCACATTCACGTCGTTGTAGTTACCGGCCTCATACATTTTGTATTGGTCGTCCGGGAGCACGTAGCCGTCTACCGTGGGCCAGAAACCGCCCACGCCGCCGGACTGCTCGTCCGAAACCAGTGTCTCCCAGGGCGTCTCCCGGAGCTGTGCCAGGGATGAGACGCCGATCCGCTTCATCCAGTCCAGGCCGTACTGCTCCGAGCCCTTGACGTCGCGGATGCCGTTGTTATCTACGCGGACGGCATCTACCGGGCAGAAAGAGCCGCCGCTCTCGGAAATGGCGCCGCGGAAAAGGCCCTTTGCCAGCGGAGAGGCGCAGAGCATGCTCACGGCGATGGCACCGGCGCTCTCGCCCATGATGGTCACTTTGGAAGGGTCGCCGCCGAAGGCTGCGATGTTCTCTTTCACCCACTTGAGGCCTTCAATCATGTCCAGCAGGCCGTAGTTGCCGGAAATGCCCCGCTCGTTCTCGGCGGAAAGCTCCGGAAGGGAGAGGAAGCCCAGGGCGCCGGTACGGTAGCTCAGGCTCACATACACGATTCCCTGCTTGGCGAACTTGGCGCCGTCGTTGGAGTTGGCGTCACCGGTGATGAAACCGCCGCCATGGATCCACACCAGTACCGGCAGGTTCGCCTTCGCGTTCTCTGCAGGCGTCTGGATGTTCACATACAGACAGTCTTCCGTCACCTTGGGCGCCGGGGCGCCGGGCCAGGAACGGGTCTGCTGCGGAGGCATGCCGGCGAATTCCGTGGCTTCCAGTACGCCGCTCCAGGGCTTCTTGGGCACGGGAGCCTTCCAACGCAGCTCACCCACGGGTGCCTCGGCAAAGGGGATGGCCTTGAAAGAACCCATGCCGTGCTCCACCAGGCCTTTCACCTTGCCCTGCTTCACCGTGGCCTCGGTAATCACTTTGATGCTTTTCTGATAAGCACCGCCGTCTTCCAGGCCGGCCTTGATGCTTTTGATATAGGCCGAAGAAGAAACGGTTGCGCCGCTCACGGCGTCCAGCGTCACCTGCTTGGCTTCCTCCAGGGTTTTCCCGTTAAGCTTTTCAAACAGCCCTGCCTGGCGGATCATCTCCATATATCGCGGCCCCTCGCGGTTGGCAAGCGGCTCGATGCCGGTAATCACGCCCTTGACCAGCGTAATTTCCACAGGGACAGGTCCGTTATGGCCGATGATATCCTCCGTGAAATCCGTAGTGTTGATTTTCAGCGTGTCGGAATTACCCCGTGCGTTTCCGCCACAGGAAGTGCTTACCAGAGATGCGCCTCCCAATACGGCCCCGATGGCCGCAAGCAACAAAACCTTTTTCATAATCTATCCTTTGTTTCGCTTATTTCAATCCTTCGGGGTCACGGTAACTGACATTCACGCCGTAGTCCCGGATCCGGCCGTTCAGGCCCATCATCGCCTGGCCGTTGCTGTCGCCCTTGCGGGTGCCGTCGATCATCTCCTGCGACATCTTCTTCAGGTCCATGATGCGCTGGAGGGTTTCCGGGTTGGACCCCATGTAATGGCCCGGATACATCTTCTGAATGCCGTGGCGTTTCATATAGGCCTCGATGCGGGTGGTGGTTGCCAGAAGGGTGGAGAAGTTGGTGGTCAGGAGCAGGTTGCCGCTGCCGAAAGCATCGCCGCTGTAGCCCCACTTGCGGTCTTCGTCCATCTCGAAGAAGGTGACGCTGCCGGGGGTGTGGCCGGGGGTGAAAATCACCTCTATCCGGCGGCCGCCCAGGTCAAAGACCTGACCGTCCTCGAAGTAGTTCACCTTCCCCTTGTAATCCTGCATGAACATGGGGACATTAACCTCGTCGGCCGCGTCGATCCAGATTTCCGGGAAGTAGTGAATGGCACTGCCGGTGTGGTCCGGGTGCACGTGGGTGGCCACCAGGGTCACCGGCTTCTTGGTAATCCCGGCAATGATCTTGTCCAGGTCTTCAATCTTGGTACCGGCATCGATCAGCAGGGCCCGGTCGTTGCCTTCCACCAGATAGATGGTCTCGTTGGCCATCAGGTGGCCGTTGCCTTCCCAGGTGTGTTCGTCGATCTGACGGATAATCACGTCGGGACCGCTATAGACCTCTTTTTCCTGATAGCTGAGCCGGGGCATGCCTTGCGGCCCCTGCGGATGCAGCGGGTCCGGAAGCATAGGCTCTTCCAGAAGGCGGGCGAGTTCGTCGGCCTTTACATAAGGAGAAAAAGCAAGGGTGGCCACTCCCAGGCCCATCCACTTAAGCGCACTGCGTCTTGAAATCTTTTCCATAATGATTTATTTAATTACTGCAAACCTTAGATTTGCAGCGTAGTTCTCTGCACCAAGGCATGTGCAGACAAA
>CAMHST010000008.1 GCA_946187865.1 uncultured Bacteroidales bacterium | reverse complement strand
TTCTCGCTGGTGATGGGCCGTCACGTCACCCACTCGGACACCACCAACCTGCCGTTCTCTTACCTGATAGAGCAGCAGAATACCACCTATCTGGTGCCCGGGGTGAACCTGCGCAGCGTAGGTACGGTCCGCGATGCCCAGAAATGGCCCAAGCGGGATGCCCGCAAGGATCCGGACCGGCTGGACTGCATCAACTATAACCTGCTCAGCCCTTATACCATCCAGAAAATGATCAAGGGCATCAAGCTGCTCCAGAACCTGCAGTATTCCTCCGGTGAGCTGTCAGACATTTACTCCTACCACAGCACCAAAATCCGCAATTCCTCGCTCAAGAACGGCCTCCGCTATTACAGGACCGCCATTACCAAGTTCCTGGGCAATTCCATCATCAGCCGTCTCAAGGACATGCCCGCGGGCGCTTCGGATGCGCAGATCCGGGAAATCCTGAAACCTTCCACGCCCGTCGGAACGGGTCTGTGGGTAGATATCAGCGGGCTCATCGCCCCCAAGGGCGCCGTGGACGAGCTGCTGGACCAGATCAAGGACGGAAAGGCCGGCCTGGCAGAGGCCGATGCCGCATTCCATCAGATGCACGCCAACTATTACGAGTACGAGTGGACCTGGGCCTACGACAAATACGGAGATTTCTTCGGCTATCCGCTGGAGACAATCACCGCCGCCCAGGTGAAAGACATCGTAGAGCAGTGGAAGAGCGCCGTGATCGGCCTGGACAAAGACCTCTATGAAGACGCCCGCAAGGAGTTCAACCTGGCGGCCATGACCGGTTTCGGCGCCGACGGCACCAAGGAAGACAAGGAACACGACTTCTCCGAGGTCCGCGGAGACTTCGAGTCCAACTCCTTCGTCACGGCCGTGCTGGACCATATCAAAACGAAGGAAGCCCTTGGCAATGAACTGATTGCCAGGCTCTCCAGATAGTGAGTCATAAACTTAAACCTAAAGTATACCTATGAGTTTTCTCCGACGGATTTTCTCCTCCAAGGTTCTTCCTTCCTGGATGATCCTGCTGCTGGATACCATTTTGGTGGCTATTTCCGTGATGGTGGCGTTTCTGCTGCGCTACAGTTTTCCGGAATTAAGCGAGACCTTCCGCGTGCAGGCGTGGGTAACCATGGGCCTATGCCTTGTTGTCAATGTTCTGTTCTCCAGGCTGTTCCATACGTATTCCAACGTTCTTCGCCTGTCGTCCTTCGCAGATGTGATGAACATCTTCGTGGCAGTCACCCTATCCTATATCACCTGCATTATCCTCTCCGTGGTGGTGGAGTTTACCCTGGGTGAGTCTTTCGCCCCCCCGATTTCGGTGCTGCTCATTTCCTATGTGGTTACGTTCCTGCTCATGGCCCTTCTGCGGATGGTGATCAAGAGCATTTACGACGTTTTCAACGAGGATCATGTGCGCGCCCTGAACACCTTCGTTTACGGGACCAAGATCGGCGGCGTGAACATTGCCAAGAGTATCCGCATGTCCACCTCCAACAAGTTCCACCTGAAGGGTTTCATCGCCGACGACCCCGCCATGAAGGGGAAGGTGATGATGGGCGTGAACGTATACATGAACGACGACTCTCTCCTGGAGCACATCCGTGAGAACGACGTCCAGGCCATCATCGTTTCCCCGGTGAAGGCGGACAAACTCAAGGATACGGCCACCGCAGACCGTCTGCTCAAGGAAGACGTCGCCATTTACCTGGCCCCCGAAGTCACGGACGACTGGAAAGGGGTAAAAAGCGGCCAGAGCATCCGCCAGGTACAGATTGAAGACCTCCTGGGCCGGGATCCCATCAAGATCAACATGCAGAAGATCGCTTCCCACCTGGAGGGCAAGCGGGTGCTGATCACCGGCGCCGCCGGCTCTATCGGCTCTGAAATCATGCGCCAGGTGGCCCTGTTCAACCCGTATCAGCTGATCCTGGTAGATCAGGCCGAGACACCCCTGCACGATATCCGTCTGGAACTCAAGCGCAAATGGTCGGAACTGGACGCCCCCACCATTGTGGCGGATATCTCCAACCAGCAGCGCATGGAAGATATTTTCAGCCATTACAAGCCCGAATACGTGTTCCACGCCGCCGCCTACAAGCATGTTCCCATGATGGAGGACAACGTCTCCGAGGCCATCCAGAACAATGTGAAAGGCACCAAGGTCCTGGCCGACCTTTCCGTGAAATACGGGGTCTCCCGCTTTGTGATGGTTTCTACGGACAAGGCCGTGAACCCGTCCAATGTGATGGGCTGCTCCAAGCGCATCTGCGAAATCTATGTGCAGGCCCTGGCCAAAAAGATTCAGCGGGAGAAACTGGGCGGGACACAGTTCATCACCACCCGGTTCGGCAATGTGCTGGGCTCCAACGGGTCTGTCATTCCGCTTTTCCGCAAGCAGATCGAAGAAGGCGGCCCGGTTACGGTGACCCACCCGGAGATTATCCGTTATTTCATGACCATCCCGGAAGCCTGCCAGCTGGTGCTGGAGGCCGGCAGCATGGGCAAGGGCGGGGAAATCTTTATCTTCGACATGGGTGAGCCCGTGAAAATCCTGGATCTGGCCAAGAAGATGATCCGCCTGAGCGGCCGGCAAGACGTGAAGATTGAATTCACCGGCCTGCGTCACGGGGAAAAGCTCTACGAAGAGTTGCTGGCCACCAAGGAGAACACCAAGCCCACCTCGCACGACAAGATCATGATCGCCAATGTGCGGGAGTACGACTTCGACGACATCTCGGACGACATAGACACCCTGATCGAAAGCAGCTATTACTTCGATTCCATGCGTACGGTCGGCCGGATGAAAGATATGGTCCCGGAGTTCAAGAGCCTGAATTCGCCCTACTCCGTCTTGGATCACGATTAACGGTTGTTGTACTGTTTCAGCGCTTCTTCCAATAACCTCAGGCACCGCCTGAGGTCTTCTATTTTCAGGACATAGGCCATCCTGACCTGGTTTTTGCCCAGGCCCGGCGTGCTGTAGAATCCGGCCGCAGGGGCCATCATCAGCGTTTCGCCGTCCAGGCGGAAGTCCGTGAGGCACCATCGGCAAAAATCTTCCGCGTCTTCTACGGGAAGGGAGGCCACCGTGTAGAATGCCCCCTGGGGCATCGGGGACACCACACCGGGGATGCGGTTGAGCCCGTCGATGAAGAAGTCCCTGCGGGCTTTGTATTCGGCGTGGCAGGCTTTCAGGTAGTCTTCCACACCCTCGATGGAGGCTTCGGCCACAATCTGTCCCAGCAGGGGCGGGCTCAGGCGGGCCTGACAGAACTTCATCACGGTGTCGTGCACGGCTTTGTTGCGGGTGACCACCATCCCAATCCGGATGCCGCACTCGGAGTAGCGTTTGCTCACGGAATCGATCACCACCACGTGCTCGTCTATACCCAGGGACAGGGCGCTGGTGCAGGGCTCTCCGTTATACACGAATTCGCGGTATACCTCGTCACAGACGAGGAACAGATCGTATTTACGGACGATATCCCGAATCTTTTCCATCTCCCCGGCCGAATAGACATAGCCGGTAGGGTTGGAGGGATTGCACAGGAGGATGGCCTTGGTACGGGGCGTGATGACCTTCTCGAAGGCCTCGATGCCGGGCAGGGCGAACCCGTCCTCAATGTTGGAGGTTACCGTACAGACCTCTATGCCTGCCGTCTGGGAGAAAGAGATGTAATTGGCATAGCCGGGCTCCAGCATGATAACCTGGTCTCCGGGGTCAAGGCAGGCCATGAAGGTAAGCAGGATGGCCTCCGAGCCTCCGGCGGTGACGATAATCTCTTCCGGGCTCACGTCCAGGCCTTTCTGCCGGTAATACCCGGAGAATTTTTCCCGGAGCGAGAGATAACCGTCTGAGGGGCTGTATTCCAGCGTCTTTCGGGTGATGTGCCGCAGGGCTTCCAGCCCTTTTTCCGGGGTGGGAAGGTCCGGCTGGCCGATGTTCAGGTGATACACCTTCACGCCCTGCGCTTTGGCTGCTTGAGCGAGCGGGGCGAGTTTCCGGATGGGGGACGACGGCATTCTGCTGCCGCGCTGAGAAATCTGAGGCATAGGCTTAGAGGATTCCAAGGATGCGGCTGCGGGCAAGCAGGGCTGCGCCGATGGGGGCCGCCGTACGTTTGAGTTCGGTAATCTTGATAGTGGTGTCCTGGTTGGCGATGTTCAGGACGTGGCGCTTGACGGCGGTGCGGATGGGCAGCATCAGGTAATCGCCGGCGGCCACGGCCAGTTTTCCGCCGATCACCACCAGCTCCGGGTTGAAGATGTTGATCAGGCCGGCGAGGCCCTTGCCCAGGTTGGTTCCCACTTTCTCCACCATCTCGATGGCCAGGATGTCCTCGCTGCGGATGGCTTCGAAGATGTCGTTCAGGTTCACCCGGCCCTCGCTCCGGTATTTGCCGGCCAGGGAGGAGGCCCGTCCGGATTTCAGCTTTTCCCCGATCATCCGCACCAGGGCGCTGCCGGACGCACCGGTTTCCAGGCAGCCGATTTTTCCGCATCGGCACATCTGGCCGTTGTCCAGCAGGGGGAAGTGGCCGAACTCGCCGCTGTACCCGGAGGTGCCGTAATAGAGCTTCCCGTTCAGGATCATGCCCATGCCCAGACCCCAGCTCACGTTGACGAACAGCACGTTTTTCTCTTTGCCCGTGCCGCCCAGGTATTCGCCGTAGGTCATGGCGCGGGAGTCGTTTTCCAGCACCACGTGAATGCCCAGCTCTTCTTCCAGGATATGGGAGATGGTGCGGTGCTCGTCAAAGGAGTAACTGTTGCTGTAGCCGGTTACCGGGTTCACACGGCCCGGGAAACTGATGCCCAGCCCCATCACCTTGTTCCATTCCACATTTTCCTCGCTGAAGAACGTGCGGAGCATGGAGGCGATCCTGTGGACGGCTTCCTCGTTCCGCTCCATCTGGAAGGGGATGTCGTCCTTGAAGGAGAGCAGCCCGCCCTTGAAGTCCGTGACGGCGATGGTGGCGTGCGAGTTCCGGATGTCTATGCCGATAAAGTATCCCGCTTCCGGGTTCAGCCCGTAAATGGAAGGCCGGCGGCCGCCGGAGGTGCCGGATTTGCCCATATCCACCATGAAGCCCTCGTCGATGAGTTCGCCGATGAGTTTGGTGGCTGTGGGGACCGATGCCCCGATGGCTTCGCTGAGTGCGGCAATGCTGTGTTCTCCCTGCTCGATGCACAGGTAAAGAATGGTTTTTTTGAGAAGGCTGTTCTTGTTATCTTTCTTCTCGAGGAATGTTTCTCTCATAATTCCTGCATTTAGGGATGCAAATATAATAAAAATATTACAATAATAAAGCGGGATTTAATAAAAAAATTAAAATTTCTTTGTTTTGGCGTTTTTCCTGGGGAAATAGGCGGGTTTTCCGCGTTTTTTTGTATTTTAGCTCATCGTTATCTGGTGATACGCATGAGTGGACGGCTACAACAAGAGAGACAGGTTTTGCCCGTGGGCGCCGTGGCGCAGAAACTGAATGAGCTCCTGGAGCAGGAGCCCGTTGTGGTGGTGTCGGCCCGTCCGGGAGCGGGAAAATCCACCTTGCTGCCGCTGACCATGTTAGAAGCGCTTCCGGAGGGGAAAATCCTGATGCTGGAGCCCCGCCGGGTGGCTGCCAGGCAGGTGGCCTCGCGAATGGCCTGGCTTCTGGAAGAGCCGGTGGGCAAGACCGTGGGCTACCGGATCCGCTTCGAGTCCAAAGTCTCCCGGGACACGCGGATAGAGGTGCTTACAGAGGGCATCCTGACCCGGATGCTGCTGGAAGACCCAGCCCTGGAAGGCGTGAGCGTGGTGATTTTCGACGAATTCCACGAGCGCAGCCTGAACACCGACGAAACCCTTACCCTTACCCGGCAGTGCCAGGCGCTGCTCCGGGAAGATCTCCGGGTGGTGATTATGTCGGCCACCCTGGACACCGATGCCCTTTCGCAGGCCCTTCACTGCCCAGTCTTGCAGAGCGAAGGCAAGCTGTTTCCCGTAGAAGTGATCCATTCCCGGGAAGAGGCCGACGCTTCTACGTGCGTGCCGCTGGTTGCCCGCACCGTCCTGCAGGCGCACCGCTTCCATGCGGGAGACATCCTGGCCTTTCTGCCCGGGGAAGGGGAGATCCGGCGGGTGGAAGAGCTGCTTCGGCCGGAACTGGACGCCCGGACAGACGTCTATCCCCTGTATGGCCTCCTCTCCAACGAGCAGCAGGCCCGCGCCATCGCCCCCAGCCCACCCGGGCAACGGAAAGTGGTCCTGGCTACGCCCGTGGCAGAGACATCCTTGACCATTGAAGGCGTACGCACGGTGGTGGACAGCGGCCTTTGCCGCAAACTGGTCTTCGACCCCCGGAGCGGGCTGGGCCACCTGGAAACGGTGCGGATTTCCCTGGATATGGCCGCCCAGCGCACCGGCCGCGCCGGCCGCGTGGCGCCCGGCGTGTGCTACCGTCTGTGGAGCCTGGGCACCGAATCCCGCATGGCACCCACGCGGAGTCCGGAAATCCTGGAGGCAGACCTGACGTCCCTGGTGCTGGATGCCGCCATCTGGGGGGAACGCGAGGTGGAAAGCCTGCCCTGGCTCACGCCGCCGCCCAAACCGGCGCTGATCCATGCCCGGGAACTGCTCACCGCCCTGGGCGCTCTGGACGGGGGAGGAAAAGTGACATCGCACGGGAAGGATTTGGCAATGTTGCCCTGTCATCCCCGTATCGCCCAGATGCTGCTGGCGGCGGATTCTCCGCTCCGGAAAGCCCTCGCCGCCGACGTCGCGGCCCTGCTCGAAGAAAAAGACCCGCTTGCCGGGGAAGGGGACGTGTCTCTCTCCCGTCGGCTGGATGCTCTTCGCCAGGCGCGCCGTTCCTCTGCGCCGGGTAGGTGGAGCCGGATGCTCCGCATCGCCCGTTCCTATGCCGACATGCTCCGTGTGCCGCAAGACAATGCCCCGGTGAATCCTTATGAGGTGGGGGCGCTGCTTGCATCGGCCTATCCGGAGCGGATTGGCAAGGCCTGGCAGGAAGGTCTGGGAACTTTCCAGCTCTCCGGCGGGGAGCTGGTGGGGGTGGAAGCCGGGGATCCGCTCTCCGGGGAGCCGTGGATGGTGGCCGCCTCCATGCACCGGAAAGCGGGGGGCGTGGGGAAGGTGTTTCTGGCCAGCGTCGTTGCCGAGGAAGACTTGCAGCGCTTTGCCACCCGGCGGGATACCGTTTTCTGGGACTCCCGTGCGGGGACGGTCGTGGCCCGGCAGGAATCCCGGATCGGGGCGGTTGTGCTGTGGACCAAGCCCCTGGACGGCGTGCCGCGGGAAACGGTGCAGCAGGTTGTCTGTGAGGCCATTGTCCGGGAAGGTGTCTCTCTTCTTTCCTTTGACGAGCCTGTGCAGGATCTGCAGCGGCGGATTGCCTTTGCCGCCACCCGGCACCCTGAACTGGAGTTCCCTCCCGTGGATACGGAGACAATTTGCCAAAGTGCCCCGGAGTGGGGGCCTCTGTTTGTCGGCAAGGCCGGCAGTGCGGCGCAGCTCAAAAAGATCGACCTCTGTGAGGTGATCCATAGCCGGCTCAGTTACAGCCAGCAGCAGGCGCTGGATCGCATTGCACCCACGCACGTTACCGTGCCCACCGGAAGCCGGATCCGCCTGGAGTACCGCTCGGGTGCCCAGGTCCCCGTGCTGCGGGTGCGTCTGCAGGAGTGTTTCGGCCTTGTGGATACGCCCCAGGCCGACGGCGCCCCGGTGCTCATGGAACTTCTCTCGCCCGGGTACAAACCGGTCCAGCTTACCTCCGACCTCAGAAGCTTCTGGGAGGGGACCTATTTCGAGGTCCGGAAAGAGCTCCGCCGCCGCTATCCCAAACACGCCTGGCCGGACAACCCGCTGGAGGCCGCCCCTGTGCGTGGCGTCAAGCGGTAGGGCGGTGGCTGGGTCGTTTCCGCCAAAATGTCAGTCTTTTGCCGCAGGACCGTATTTTGCAGAGAGGGAGGCAAAACGTGATCGAAGTATGAGTTCAGCAAAATGGATAGGCGGATTCCTGGGCTGGGTGGCCTGGGGGCCCATCGGTGCGCTTCTGGGTTTTCTGGCAGGAACGGTTTGGGACCGCGCCATCGATGTGGCGAAGCAGCTCGGGAGCGGCGAGAGCGCCGGGGATGGTGCCTGGGAAAACGCCAGGCCGCGAACCGGAGGGCAGCGGGGGTACAGTGCCGCCGAGCAGCGCAACAGTTTCTTCGTCTCGTTGCTGGTGCTTTCGTCGGCCATAATCAAGGCCGACGGAAAAACGGTCCAGGCAGAGATTGAGGTGGTGAAAGACTTTATCCGCCGGAACTTTGGCGAAGCTGCCGTCGCCGATGCGGTAAAGATCCTGCAACGGCTTGATACCCAGCAGGTGAACATCTACGAGGTGGGGCCGCAGATTGCCCGCTACATGAATTATTCCCAGCGGCTGCAGCTGCTGCACTACCTGGTGCAGATCGCCATTGCCGACGGCCAGTTCGACAAGAAGGAGAAATCCGTGCTGGAGGCTGTGGGAAGCACCATCGGCCTGTCCGCCTCGGATGTGAGTTCCGTGATAGCCATGTTCTACAAGGACAGTACGTCGGCCTATGCCGTGCTGGAGGTGTCTCCCTCCGCCACGGACGACGAAGTGCGCCAGGCCTACCGCCGCATGGCCATGAAGAATCACCCCGACAAAGTGGCCACCCTGGGCCCCGAGGTGCAGAAAGCCGCCGCGGAAAAGTTCCGCCAGATCCAGGAAGCCTACGAGACCATCAAGAAAGAGCGGGGAATCAACTGAGCTGATTTTGAATTGCGTGGTATCTTGTGCGCCTGGTGTGTTCGGATGAGCTGTGTGGCTGGGCACCTGTCAGGTGCACTAAAGCACACTTTTGGCCCCAAGGCGCTTGAACCGTGCTTTAGCCTATGTCTAGTGGGTACGCTAAAGCACACTTTTGGGCTCTAATCATTTGAATCGTGCTTTAGGCATTTTGTATTAGCCTGAAAAATGTACTGTTTCCGTTGACATGATGCTGGAAGACAAGCGTCTTCCTTTTTTGTTAGTGGTTGTCGTCCGTACGGCCGGCAACCACCAACCGCGCATCAAAGATATATGCTTTTTCCGACACTGTCACCTCCTCTGCTAAAGTGCGAAGTACGCTCTAACTGCTTGTCCAAGGACTATTCTGCGGCACTTAAGTATTTGATATAGATGTGATTAGTGCTTTGTTGGTGCAACAAAAATTGCACCAATAAAGTTGGAATTAGCTGATTACTAGTTGTTTATGTGCCGCCAACTTTCTGCCAGTTGCACGGGAGTAGCGCTCCGATTTCTCCAGTATATGCAGCAGGGGATCCTGTGCACCTTGCCACCGCCCTTGATGTGGGCAGATATGGGTTTTTTACGTATTTTTGCGGTAGGAATCGATTAACAAGCCTTATGAAACGCATTCGTTTTCTTCTTATTCCGCTGCTGGTCCTCCTTTTTGTCCGTTGCCAGCCTTCCCTGGTAGAGACAGCGATCCGGCAGCAGCTTCAGGACTATCCGGAGTCGCGCGTACAGGACATCTACAAGAGCTTCTGCCAGGACAACCTGGGGCCCGGACATCTTGTGCCTAATCCGGAATCGGCCCGGGAATACCTTCGGGAAGAACTTTTGTCCTACCGCGAGGATCTTGACAGCCTGCGGTACCCCGCGCCACAGCGGCGGTATTATCCCGTCGGCGATAAGGGCGACTATATACGCGTAGACCTTTCCGTGGTGCTGGATTCCCTGATCAGTGAGGAGGCTTTGCTGGATGCCTTCGTCCGGAGTGCGAACGAGGGCCGGACGGTGTCTCCGCAGCAGTGGGTGGCCAAGTGGAATGAGGTTGCAAAGGTCATCCGCCGGGATTTCGGCCTTATCCCCGATGCCGAAAAAGACCTGGAGCGGATAGATGCCGCTATCCGGGAGGGGCAGCTGATCATGCACCACAGTGCGGAGTTTGGCTCGGCGTATCATCCGCATTACCGGATTGTGGCCCGAAATATCTTCGAGGCCCAGCTGAAGGCGCACCTCGACTAAACTGTCCAGGATATTGTTCCCCGGTATAGAAGTTTTATTGCCGAAATCGCTGCCCTGTTGCCCCTGGATTCATTCCCGTAATCGGGCCCTCTGCATCAGACAAGCCTGATTGAATTGATGATCCTTCCGCAATGGACCCCTTCCCGGCGTGCCGAGAAAAAGGAGGGGTCGGTGTAGGTGTCGATCCGGGCGACCTGGATATGCTCGGGAAGCACGCCGGAGCGTTCCAGGAGCCAGCGGTTGGCCTTCCAGAGGTCGATATGGTGCCCGCCAGACATCGGCGAGCCGTCTCCCTCTCCCCGGAAGGACCAGACTTCGTCCATCGGGAAATCGGCCTGTTTGAAGTGTTCGGCCACCTCTTCTCCCACCTGGAAACTCTCCGGGCCGATAGAAGGGCCGACAACAGCCCGGAGGTCGCGTGCCCTGGCGCCGAAGGCCTGTGACATCACGCCAATGGCCTTCTCCGGGAGATGCAGAACCGTCCCTCTCCATCCGGCGTGGACCGCCGCCACGACCCGTTTCACCGGGTCATACAGGAGGACCGGGACGCAGTCGGCCGTCCTTACGCCGATAGCCACCCCCGGAAGGGCCGTGACAAGGGCGTCGTACCCTTCCAAGTCTTCCCTTGTAAGGTCCGGCCTGTCCACGACGGCCACTTTGCAGTCATGGACCTGGTGGCCCTGGATTACCGGGTAGGGGAGCACGGAATCCCTTCTGGTAGAGAAGGTTTCCACGCCTGGGGCAAGGGTATATGCAAGGAGTTCAGTGTACATTATGCCGATTTTATGTACGAAGATACTAAAAATCGTGATCTTGGGAAAGGTTATGCCCCATCGCCAGCCGCCCCTGCCAGGTGCCCCTCTCTTCCAGGCGGGCCTCCAGCGAGCGGACCAGCGCTTCGTGCTTCAGCAGGCCCCAGGGCGCGTCCGTGAAGGCCGGGGGAACGCTGCTTGCGATGCGGCCGATGGCGATATCCTCCCGAAGCCTTTCCAGGAAATCCGCCAGCAGGTCTATATACGCGTCCGGACCCAGCCGCAGGAATGCCTCCGGATGTGCGTGGAATTCAGCCTCCATGGCCGTTCCTTTGAGCACTTGCAGCTGATGGACCTTGAGCAGGGAAAGGGGTAGCTCGTTCAGGGCAAGGGCTTCGGCCACAATCATTTCCGGGCTTTCTCCCGGCAGGCCGACAATCAGGTGCCCGCCTACCGGAATGCCTCTTTCCGCGGTTGCCGCAACCGCTTTCCGGGTGCAGGCGAAGTCGTGCCCCCTGTTGACGCGGCGAAGCGTTTGGTCGTACACGGATTCAATGCCGAATTCCACTTCCACGATGTATCCTTCGGCCCGAAGGGAAGCCAGGTAGTCCAGCTTGTCCCCGTCCACGCAGTCCGGCCGCGTGCCGATGACAAGGCCCCGGACCCCCGGGCAGGCGAGGGCTTCCCCGTACCGTGCCCGGAGCATGTCCAAGGGGGCATGCGTGTTGGAATAGGCCTGGAAATAAGCCAGATAGCCGTCGGCCTTCCGGCCCCTTGCCTTATGGAAGGCGATACCGGCCGCCACCTGCTCCGGGATGGACTTCCCCCGGGTATAGGCGGGATGGAAGGCGGCGTTGTCGCAGAAGGTGCACCCGCCGGTCCCTACCGTTCCGTCACGGTTGGGGCAGCTGAAGCCGCCATCGACCGTAAGTCGTTGGAGACGAATCCCATAGCGGGAACGATAGCTGAAAGGTGTGTAACGCAATGGCTCTTGCCGCAAGCTGCAGGCTTTCGATAAAGGTAGGCAATATCCCGGAAAAAAACAAACTGCCCTGGCGCCCCTGTCGGGGCGTACCGTCAGGGCACCGGGTCAACGTTGGAAACAAGCCGGCCCGATCAAGGAAAATGTCGTAATAATTTCGTATGTTTACAAAATGAAACAGTTTTTCCTCTTTCTGGTAGCCATCGCACTGCCATCCTGTATGCAGAACCCCTTCCTGTCCCGTGCAGACGCCATCCGGGAACTCGGGGGCGGGCAGCCGCTCAGCTATGCCGAAGCCATCCGCTCGGATGGATTTTGGGGAACCTTCCGGGGAGAACTCTTCGGCAGCCCCCAGTCTGTCTCTTTTGTCCGCTTCCGCCCCGGTGCGTACACGCTCAACGTAGTATCGGCAGAAGGCCCCGCGGCCGACAGTACCAGTACCCTCTGCCTGCAGCATGAGGCCGTGGCGGGCATCAACGGCAGTTATTTCGACATGCAGCAGCTAACCTCAGTCACGTACCTCAAGGACGATGGATTCGTCGTAAATGCTTCCACCAGCCAGGAAGAGCTTTTCCGCACCAACGGAGCCGTCCTTCTGGGCAACGGAATCATCCGGATCGATGCGGCCGGCACCAGTCCCTGGGACGGATGGCGGGAAGTCATGGCCAGCGCGTGGTCCCGAGTATCCTCGCACTCCAGCCGGTGTCCATCGGCCCGGAAAAATGATTATATTTGCAAAAAAACAGAGATGATGAATAAACTGCTTTCTTCCCTTATAGCAGCCGGTGCCGCGGCCTGCCTGCTGTCCGCCACCGCCGCATCCCAGGAACGGCCCCGCTTCCAGATGCCCAAACTCAATGCCAAGGTGATTCCAGCCGGGGAAATAACGCCGGAAACCGGCCTGGTACGACATCCCTGGACCGGAAAAACAGTCCTTTTCATCGGCGATTCCATCAGCGACTGCATCCTGGCCCGGCACGACTTCAAGATGTACTACGAGCACCTGGCCGACTGGCTGGGCATCACCCCGGTGGTCACGGCCATCAGCGGAATGGAGTGGAACGCCGTGCCCATGCAGCTGAACCTGTATAAGGAAGCCATGGGAGAGCAGGTCCCGGATGCCATCTGCATCCTGCTGGGCACCAATGACTACAACATGGGCCTTCCGCTGGGGCAGTGGTACCGGGAAGTGGTGAAGGACGTGCGATGGGGAAGCGGCGCGGACAGCGCCGTAACCTCGCCCCGCACCTGCCGGGAAATCGATTATACCGGTGATACCTTCCGCGGCCGCATCAACGAGGCAATGAAGCTGCTGAAAGACACGTACCCGGGCACGCCAATCGTGCTGCTGACCCCGCCTCATCGCGGCTATTTCTATTTTGCCGACAACAACGAGCAGCCGGACGAGCTGGTGCAGAACCGGATTGGCCTGTATCTGGACAGTTATGTGGAGGCCATCAAGGAAGCGGCGAACGTGTGGAGCGTGAGTGTCATCGACCTCAACGCAGAGGCCAACCTGTTCCCGCTGCTGGATTCCCAGGCCGCCTTCTACACCAATCTGGAGACGGACCGCCTGCACCCCGCCGGGGACGGCCATCTGCGCATGGCCAAAGTGTTGCTGCAGCGGACCTTCCTGATTCCCTGCCGATAACCCTGCCTGGGCGACAACATCCGTGATGATGCCGCCTCATGGGAATGCCTTTTAACATACAAGCAAGTGCGGATTTAAGCATTTATTTGTATATTTGCACTTATGTTGACAAGGTTAAAAAACTGGTGGAGCGGATTCCGCTTGTCCCTGAGGATGAAGATGACGCTCTCGCTCAGCGCCATCGCCATCGTCCTCCTGATCTCCAGCATCATTTCCCGGCTGGAGTACAGCCGTATGTCCAATTACGTGTCCATGCTCATCGCGGAAGATATCCGGAACATCCATATCGCCCAGAAACTGCTGGATTCCGTAGATGCTTATAACATGGAAGTGCTGGCGGTCATCGGGGACGAGTCCGTGTCGGCCCTCCCGGAATTCGACCGCACCGCGTTCCTGTCCCGCTGCGACTCCCTCAAAACCTCCTCCGTGGGCATCAGCGCCGCCCCCATGGCAGACTCTGTCCTGTATGCCTACTCCGCCTATATGCTGGCCTCTACCGAACTCACGGACGTGCTCCAGTCCACGTTCATCGACACGCGGGACTGGTATTTCGGGCGGCTGCAGCCGCTGTTCGGCCGGCTCAGAGGTTATCTGGACCACCTGAGCGGCGCCATGTACCAGGAACTGCGGCAGAACTCGGAAGACTTTGACAGCGGCCTGTACCGCAGCATCATTCCCAGCACCGTGGCCGTTCTGGTGGGCATCCTGCTGGTGTTCCTGCTGATGTTCTTCGTCCTGTCAGACTACGTGAATCCCATTTACAAGATGCTGGAGGGGCTCAGGAACTACCGGAACTACAAACACAAGTACACCTACACTTTCGACGGCAGCGACCAGCTGGCAGACCTTAACGCAGAGATTTCGGAACTGGCCGAGGAAAACCGCCAGACCCGGCGGCGCATGGCGGAGCTCCGCGAACGCAACACAGAGATTACCCGTTCCCTGAACCAGGATTCCCTATAACATGAACCTGAAGGTCATATCCCGAAACGTAGGCATCGCACTGCTGGTGAGTGCGCTGTTCATGTTCCTGTCGGTTGTGGTCTCCCTCGCCGACGGAAAGGACAGCGCCCTGGCCCCGCTGCTGATCAGTTTCTCGATTACCTTCATCGTGGGCATTTTCCCCTTCATCTTCGTCCGCAAGACAGAGCAGATTACCCTCAAGGACGGGTACATGATCATCTTCCTGTCCTGGCTGCTGTCCTTTATCTTCGGCAGCCTGCCCTATGCCCTGTGGGGTGGTCCCTTTACGCTGGTAAACGCCTGGTTCGAAAGCGTTTCCGGTTTCACTACAACCGGCGCCACCATCCTGGAAGACATCGAGGCGCTGCCCCGGAGCCTGCTCTTCTGGCGCTCGTCCACCCACTTTATCGGCGGCTTGGGTGTCGTGGTGTTCCTGCTGCTGATCATCCCCAACTCTTCCCCCGTGCGGCTCCGGCTCACCAATATGGAACTGTCCTCCCTTTCCCGGGACGACTATCGCAGCCGGGCCAACAAGACCGTCTTCATCTTCGCTTACGTGTATCTGGGCATCTGCGCGGCGGCTTTCGTGTGTTATCTGCTGGCGGGGATGTCCCTTTTCGACGCCATCTGCCACGCCTTCAGCGTGTGTGCGGCGGGCGGCTTCTCTACCCGGAACCTTTCCATCGGCTTTTTCGACTCGCCCCTCATATCGGCCATCACCATTGTGTTCATGTTCCTGGCATCCATCCACTTCGGGATGATTTTCATCGCCCTGGCAGGCAGGACGCTCCGGCCGCTCAAGAACAGTATCCTCCGTTTTTATGTGGTGGGGCTGGCGGTCATTTCCCTGATCACCTCCCTTTCCCTGAAGCTGCAGGGAACAGACCCGAGCTGGGGCAAGGCGTTCATGGACGGGACTTTCCATGTGGTGAGCTACGCTTCTTCCACGGGGTTCGGGATCAGTGACAACGGCTCCTGGCCGCTGCTGCCCAGCTTCATGCTCATCGTGGCCTCCCTGGTGTGCGGCTGTGCCGGGTCCACCACGGGCGGTCTCAAGGTAGACCGGATCCTGGTGCTGTTCAAGGCCATCCACATGCAGATCCAGAAGGCGCTGTATCCGTCGGCCATCTTCGAAGTGCGGATGGGACGCCGCGTGCTCCGGGACGAGGAAATCTATCCCCACGTGCTGTATATCGCCCTGTTTTTCCTGCTGATCGCCATCTCCACCATCCTGTGCCTGGTGATCGGAGACCCTCACGGGCATGCGCTTACGGGTTCGCTGGCCTCCCTGGCCAATGTGGGGCCTTCTATCGGCAGTATCGGCGCCATGAACAATTACAATCCGGAGCCGGCCGCCCTTAAAATGATTTTCACCTTAGATATGTTCCTGGGGCGCGTAGAGATTTATCCCGTCTTCGCCGTGTTTTACACCGTTTTCCACCGGAAGTAGCCTATGGACCGGAGCGATTTCCTTTATAAGGGGTTCCTGGGCCGATTCCCCTATGAAGCCACACCCTGCCAGGATGCGCTGATGCGGGAGATAGCGGAGTTCCTGACCTCGGACGACGGCGATATCCTGGTGGTGAACGGGTATGCGGGAACCGGAAAAACCACGGCGATGGCGGCGGTGATCGGCACCATGACCTCGCTGGAGGTGCCTTGTGTGCTGCTGGCCCCCACCGGCCGTTCCGCCAAGGTGCTCTCCCTGTATGCCGGCCGTCCCGCTTCCACCATCCATAAGCACATTTATCGGCAAAAATCCTTCGGGGCAGATGGCTACGGGCAGTTCTCCCTGTCGTTCAACAAGGCCCGGAATACCCTTTTCATCGTGGACGAGGTGTCCCTGATCGGTATCGAAGCGCCCGGGAAGGGCGGGGCTTTCGGCTCCGGGAACCTTCTGGAAGACCTGGTGCAGTTTGTCCGTTCCGGCGCAGATTGCCGGCTGATCCTTGTCGGGGATTCTGCCCAGCTTCCTCCGGTGGGCATGGACGCTTCTCCGGCGCTGTCCAAGGAGTATGTCCGGGGATTCGGCGGGGTTCGTTTCGCCACGCTCACCACGGTGGTCCGGCAGGCCGAAGATTCCGGTATCCTGCGCAGTGCCACGCATTTGCGGACGCTCCTGGAAGAGGCGGGGGAGGGCTTGGAACGCTCTGCCTTGGGCCTTGACGTCCGGGATTTTCCGGATATCGTGCGCATCGGCGGGGGAGAGCTGCTGGAGGCGCTGTCCGACGCCTACTCCCGCTACGGCGAAGAGGAGGTGGTGGTGCTTTGCCGCTCCAACAAACGGGCGGGCCGATACAATGCCGGCATCCGCGCCCAGGTGCTGTACCGCGAAGAGCAGCTGGTGCGGGAAGACCGGCTGATGATCGTGAAAAACTGCTACATCTCCGGTTTGGAAGGAACGGACTACATCGCCAATGGCGATATGGCCCGGCTGGTGTGGATCCGCCATTTCGAAGAGCGCTACGGGCTTCATTTTGCCGACGCCTGCCTCAGTTTCCCGGACTACGGCGACCAGGAAGTGGAGATGAAAGTGCTGCTGGACACCCTGTCGTCGGACGCCCCGTCCCTAACCTACGACCAGTCCAATGCCCTGTACCAAGGGGTCCTGGCCGATTATTCCCATCTCACCACCAAGAAAAAGCGCTACGACGCCGTCCGCTCCGACCCTTTCTTCAATGCCCTCCAGATCAAGTATGCCGCCGCCATCACCTGCCACAAGGCCCAGGGCGGCCAGTGGAAGTGTGTTTTTGTGGACAACCCCTTCTGGCAGGACTTTCTGGTGGCCGATGACCTCAAGTGGCTCTACACCGCCCTGACCCGTGCCGTGGAAAAAGTGTACCTGGTCAATTTCCCGGACGATTTGTTTGCCTGAAGCACTAGCCTGCCTTCCGGTGCTTTCCCCGTGCTTTAGCCCCGGCTATTCCCCCTTCAGGTATTTGAGCCAGAAGTCTTGGTTGGCCGTATTGAAGTGCTGGCCCTGGTAGCCCCGGTAGCCGTGCATGCCGTCCGGATAAATCATGAAGTCGAAAGCCGCTCCCTGCCGATGCAGGGCGTCGATCAGCTGCAAGGTGTTCTGGAAGTGGACATTGTCGTCGCCGGTGCCATGGGTGATCTTGAGCATGACGGAGCCGTCGGAGCTGCCAACCTTGGCGGGGTAGCCGCCCACGCGGCCCACCACAGCCGTATTCTTGTAGCCGTCCGGATTGTCCTGAGGCGTGGACATGAAGCGCTCCGTGTAGTGGGTGTCGTACAGGGCCCAGTCGTACACGCCGCCGCCGGCAATGCCGTAATGGTAGTAATCAGAGGCCGTTGCCACCAGCAGCGTTGTCATGGTGCCGCCGAAGCTGAAGCCCTCTACGCCGATTTTGTCGGCCTTTACGTAAGGCAGGCTCTGCAGCCATTTGGCCCATTCCACGAAGTCGTCCACCTCCACGGTGCCCAGGTGCTTGTAGATGGCGTCGGTGCCGGCGCGGCCGTTGTGACCGGCGGCGCGGCAGTCGGCGATGAGCTCGATGATGCCGTTGTCCGAATACCAGGCATAGCGCGACGGGGCCACCCAGCGGTCATAGACCTGCGGCGTGTCGGGGCCGCCGTAGATATCCACGTGGACGGGGTACTTTTGCGCAGGGTCGAAGTCCTTGGGATAATAGATCACCCCCGGCAGTTCCAGCCCGTCCACCGTAATGGAAACCAATTCTCCCACAACGCCTTCCGGTCTTTTGGCCGATGCCACCGTGTACGACTTCTCCGGCTTCCGGGTGTCGTACACCGCCAGGCGCGGCGGGGTTTGCAGGTTGGAAGTGACCGCCACGAAATGCCGGCTGTCCGGGGCGAAGGAAACGCTCTGCACGTGCATGGCCGGGTCCGTCAGGGCCGATATCACCCCCTTCGGCGAAACCTTGTACAGGGCGCTCCGCACGCGGGAATCCCGCTCTGCGGTGAAGTAAACGGTGCCGTCGGCATCGGCCTTGATCAGGTTCATGCGCCAGTTGGGGCCGTCGGTGAGCCTCTTGAGCTGGGTGCCGTCGTAGCTCAGGAAATAGATCTGCTGCCATCCGGTCTCGAAGCTCCGGACCATGTAGAGGCCCTTGTCCGTGAACAGCATCCCGTCTATCCAGTCCAGCCAGGTGGGCACCTGCTCATGGTAGATGGCGCGCTTGGTGCCGTCGAGGGGATTCACCGCATACAAGTCCAGCGTATTCTGGATGCGCGGCTCGCGGGAAACGAAGAAGCTGCGGCTGTCGGCCCCCCAGAAAGGCGTGCCGAAGTACTGGTCTTCCTGCGGGTTGAAGTCGGCCCAGACGATGTCTCCGCCTGTCACGGGCGCAAAGCCGATCCGCACCTCCGGGTTCTTCTCCCCGGCCTTGGGATAATGGGTGCGCCGCAGGGATCCGTCCTGGCCGAAGGGTGAATAGATGGGGAACATGGGCACCTGGGTGTCGTCGAAGCGATAGAAGGCCAGGGTCTGGCTGTCCGGACTCCACCAGAAGGCTTTGTAGCGGGAAGGCCGACCGAAGATTTCCTCGTAATAGACCCAGCTGGCATAGCCGTTCATGATGGTCTCCGTTCCGTCGAAGGTGAGCCGGGTCTCTTTCCCGCTGGCGATATCCACCACCCACAGGTCATTGGCACGGGTAAAGGCCAGGCGGGTGGAGTCCGGCGAGTAGGTAAGGTTCACGGCGCCCTCCGGATGCAGGGGGAAGTCGGCGTATTTTTCCGGGGCCTGGACGCCCTGGGTCACTTTCCACTTGTTGTTTTTGGTGTTCACCGTGAAGGCATCCTTGTAGGAACCGTCGTAAGTGAATGCCACCTCGTTTTTGCCAAGCCACTTGCTGGCAACGGGAAGGCGGTCCTGCGCCTGCAGGAAAGAGCCTGCCGCACCCAGCAGCAGGAACGCCAGAATAAGTTTTGTCGCTTTCATGCCTTAAAGGTACGAAAAAAAGAATTCATCTGTAAGTCATGACGCACAGTTTCGCATCTTTACTGGCCGAACTGTGCCCAAGAGTCCGTTTCAGCCAGGGGCTCAAGCACAGATTCGCCTTTTTACAAGCCCATGTGTGCTTAAGAACCCGTTTTTCCAGGTGCTAAAGCACAGTTTCGGTTCAGGCTGGCCGATAGTGTGCTTTAGTGCTCATGAGGGGAATGGGCTAAAGCACAGTTTGAGTGCTGGGAGGCTAAAAACGTGCTTTAGAGTATCGGCAAGACATGGGCTAAAGCACGGTTTGGGTGCTGGGAGGCTAAAAACGTGCTTTAGAACACACACAAGACTATGGCTAAAGCACGGTTTGAGTCGCAGAGCGACAATAATGTGCTTTAGCGCGGTCGGAGAGTATGGGCTAAAACGTTAGAAGCTTTCTTTCTGTAATAAAACAGCTTTGAGCAACGAGGCATCGGCCCGTACAATTCTAGCTAACTGCTTGATGGAAAATGTTTTCCGCTCATGCCAGAAATGCATGGCCAGGGTAAGCCGATCCGCTTCCGAAAGTTCGCCGACAGCCATGCCGAATAGCTTCCTGCTGTCCTCCTCGGCCTGTTCCTGCAGGGCCGATTCGTCGCACTGTTCCAGAAAACGGCGTTTGTCGGCCACCTCCATCTCCTGCAAATCCTTTTTTTTGACACTCAGGAAGGCGATGAACTGCCTGATAGAGGTAAAGACACTTCCGTAAATGAAATTAAGGTCGATATAACTATAAGGGATTAGCATCCCTTTACTGTCGTACTCCCACTCTGGCGGCAGTTTTATCCGGGTAAGGAAAAGACGGCATAGCTCCCGATAGGACAAGTCTCCAACCCGATGCCGGATTCCGGCAGGCTCGTTCGTTTGGAAGAAAACTCTTCCGGGCCCCCAGGGGTAGTTTTCAGGCAAATAAGGATAGCCCGCCTCTGTGCAATTGCGGAAGATATAGATTACCTTCCTCCTCAACTCATCGATGTCCAGGATGGGATCGGCCCGGATACGGATTGTGTTATTTACGGATTCCGGCTTGCCGATTCGCCTAAAATATCTAACTATCAATCGTTTGAGCTCACGTATATATTTATCGATACTCTCTGGCGCGCCCCGGACGATAACATGGAAATGAGTACGCATTACCTCCAGAACAATTATTTTGAGATGGCAGGACAAGGCCGACAGGACAATCCTGTTCATCATAAACACACGGTCATCCTCCGTCTCATACAGAGAATGGACTAAAGTACCATCCGAATAAACGTGGAAGCAATCTTTGACAGGCACAGGTGCCCAAGTGTTATCCATAGCTTTTTTCAGCAAAGGTCCCCATACTTATCCGTGTTCGCAAAAAAAAACGGATAATTTGAAAAAAGCCCATTTCAGGCATATGTAGACGTGTTTTTGATTTCAGCATGTAAAGAATAATGCATCAAAAAGCTTTTCATAACAAGCCATATCACAATAAAAAAGTCCTGTTCTCCAGAGCACTGAAGCACACTTTTGGTCACTCGGTGCCCAAACTGTGCTTTAGAACATATGTGAGACTATGGCTAAAGCACAGTTCAAGCCACGGGAGGCCGAAAACGTGCTTTAGCGCTCATGCAAGCCAGGGGCTAAAGCACAGTCTGGGCGCTGGAAGGCCGATAACGTGCTTTAGAACACACGTGAGACTATGGCTAAAGCACGCTTCTAGCATCATGAGGCCGAAAGTGTGCTTTAGGCCGACGACATGACGCAGGCGGCATCACTGGGAGCGGTATTTGCAAAAGCGGGGGAAAAAGGGTAAATTTGAACCGTGGTAAGCGACTACATATGGGATCCGCTCCGGAAGAAAAGCGTGCGCAACACTCCTGAGGAGCAGGTGCGCCAGTGGTTCATTTCCGT
Organism: uncultured Bacteroidales bacterium; assembly: GCA_946187865.1. GTDB lineage: Bacteria > Bacteroidota > Bacteroidia > Bacteroidales > UBA932 > Cryptobacteroides. The sequence goes on along the minus strand of CAMHST010000008.1, from coordinate 37,891 downwards.
CCTTCACGAGGGAATGGGCGTGCCGGAGCACATGATGGGCTCGGAAGTGGCCCTCAGGCACGGTGCCAAGGAGTACCGGGCCGACATTATAGTCTATGACCGCAGCGCGAAACCGGTCATGGTGGTGGAGTGCAAGCGCCCGGAAGTGACGCTGGACCAGGAGGTGGTGGATCAGGCGCTGAGATACAATAATGAGTTGGACGTGAAATACATAGTTATCACCAACGGCGGAAAGACTTTTATCTTTGAACGCTCGGATGGCGGATGGGCTTTTATGCAGAAGGCACCGCTTTGGGAAGAGATGGTCGGCCGGGCCGGTGATGACATGGCAGACAGGAAGTAAGATGACAATAACGGAAGGATATCTGGATCATCCGGTGTTCAAGCTGGTGGGAGACACCGCCCGGGAGCTGGGCGTGCGGGCCTTCGTGATCGGGGGCTATGTGCGCGACTGTTTTCTGGGCCGGCCGAACAAAGACATAGACATTGTGGTGGAGAGCAAGCCGGGGCAGGAGCATGCCGGCATTGCGCTGGCAGAGGCCGTCGCGGCCAAGTGCCATGCCCGGGTGAGCGTATTCAGGAACTTCGGCACGGCCATGGTCAAGTATCACGGCATTGAGGTGGAATTCGTGGGGGCCCGCAAGGAAAGCTATCACCGGGATTCCCGGAAACCCATCGTGGAAGACGGCACCCTGGAGGAAGACCAGCTTCGCAGAGACTTCACCATCAATGCCATGGCCTTTTCCCTGCAGGAAGAGGACTATGGCGCCCTGGTAGATCCTTTCGGGGGCATCCGGGACCTGGCTTCCGGCCTGATCCGCACCCCGCTGGAACCCGAACAAACCTATTCCGACGACCCGCTCCGCATGCTCCGCGCCATCCGTTTCGCCGCGCAGCTGAGCACGGAGGACCGCGCTTTCACCATTGTTCCGGAAAGCCTCTCCGCCATGCATGCCATGGCGGAAAGAATGCAGATCCTGTCCCGGGAGCGTATCGTGGAAGAGCTGAACAAGATGCTGCTCTCCGGCCATCCGGCCATGGCCTTCCAGCTCATGGAAGATACCGGGATCCTGCAGCAGTTTCTGCCGGAACTGAGCCGCCTCAAAGGTGTGGAAACAGTTGACGGAAAGGGACATAAGGAGAACTTTACCCATACGCTCCAGGTACTGGAGAACGTTGTCCGTTTCGAAGGGGAGGCCATTGCGGAGGGCCGCCTGAACGACTATGATCCGGACGGACATCCCACCCCCCGGACAGCCCCGAACCTGTGGCTCCGCTGGGCGGCGCTGATGCATGATATCGGCAAACCCCTGAGCAAGCGTTATGTCCCGGGGCAGGGCTGGACCTTCCACGGACACGAGGTCACGGGTGCCCGGCTGGTCCCCAAGATTTTCGACCGGCTCAAGATGCCCCTCAATGAGAAGATGAAATACGTCCAGAAGCTGGTGGGGCTGCACCTTCGGCCCATCGCCCTGGTAGACGACGAAGTGACGGACAGCGCGGTGCGCCGGCTCCTTTTCGACGCCGGCAACGACATCGAAGACCTCATGATCCTGTGCAACGCCGACATTACCTCCAAGAATCCGGCGAAGGTGGCCCGCCTGCGCAAGAATTTCGAGCTGGTGAAGGAGAAGATGGCCCAGGTGGAGGCGAAGGATTACCTGCGCAACTGGAAAAACCCCATCTCCGGCGACTATGTGATGCAGCTGTTCGGGATCGAGCCCTGCAATACCATCGGCCAGCTGAAGGAAATGGTGAAAAACGCCATCCTGGACGGAGAGATTCCCTACGAGTTCGAGGCGGCCGATGCCTATATGCGGGCACGCGCTGCAGAACTGGGTCTTTTCCCGGTTTCGTCCAAAGATTGAGCACAGGGACAAAATGCAAAAGCTTTGATAGAGAGCTATATAGCATATCTCAGGGATGTCAGGCGGTATTCCCCCCGGACCCAGGCCTTGTACAGGAAGGCCCTGGAAGACTTCGCCCATTGGGCGGGGGAGGGGCCGATTACGGAAAACCTGATCCCTTCGCGCATCCGGGAATACGAGGCTTTCTTGATCGATAAGGACTTGAAAGCCAGGACGGTGCACCTTGCCATGAGCGCGCTCAGCGGGTTCTGCAACTACCTGATGAAAGACGGGTCGTTGCAGTCCAATCCGGTCCGGAGCGTGCGGCGCCCCAAGATGGAAAAACGGCTTCCGGACTACTACACGGACCGGGCCATGGAGGCGTATCTGGAGGATACCCGTTCCGACGCCGGGGAAGACACGCTTCAGCTGCTCCTGCAGCTGGGCCCCGGGGACAAAACGGCTCGGGAGCTGTACGTAAGGCGCCTCAGACGGCTGATCGTTTCCCTGCTCTACGCAACCGGCATCCGCCGGGCCGAGCTTATCTCGCTCCAGGTGGGCAGCGTGGATTTTTCCCGGGGCACCCTCCGGGTCAAAGGAAAGGGAGACAAAATGCGAGAAATTCCGCTCATTATTTCGCTGAATCAGGAAATTTCATTATATTTACAAGCAGCTAGTTCGATCAGTGGTGGCCCCAGACCTTCCACTGCGCCGCTTCTTATAACGGAAAACGGGCGCTCCTTGTACCCGGAATACGTTGACAGGGCGGTAAAGGCGGAACTCCAGGGGCGGAAAGGCATCACCGGGAGGAAATCCCCCCACGTGCTCAGGCACTCCCTGGCAACGGCCTTGCTGGACAAGGGAGCAGACCTGAACGCCATCAAGCAGATGCTGGGCCATGAGAGCCTCGCCGCAACGGAGGTCTATACCCACAACTCCATCGAACGGCTCAAAGCACAATACATTAACGCCCATCCAAGGGCAAAAAACACAGACAGTCATGATTAACGTCAAGTCCCTTAAATTCGATGCAGACGAGAAACTGCTGGATTTCATCGAGAAGAAAGTTGGCAAAGTAGAGAAGTTTTTCGACAACCTGGGTGATATCGATGTCACACTGTCGCTGCTTCCGGACGCAGACAACAAATGCGTAAAGCTCCAGACCCGTTTCCCCGGGGAAGATATGGTCATTGAGCGGCAGGCCCGCACCTTCGAAGAGGCCGTTACAGACGCCGCCGATGCCCTGAAAGAGAAAATTGTCCGTGCCAAGGAAAAGAAATTTGCCAAATAGTGGCAACCAAGTCCTATATAGAGACCGACAGACAGGTCCGCAGCATACTTGAAGATGTCCGTAGCGGCATCTTCAAGTCTGTTTATCTGCTGATGGGGGAGGAACCCTATTACCCAGACCTGGTGTGCGACGCCATCGTGGAGCACTGCCTGCAAGATTGGGAAAAGGATTTCAACGAAACCATCTGTTACGGGGCCGACGTCACGCCGGAGTCGGTGATTACGGCCGCCCGGCGGTATCCCATGATGGCAGACCGCCAGCTGGTGGTAGTAAAAGAGGCCCAGCAGATGAAAGGCCTGGAAGAGCTCGCCGTTTACTGCCAGCAGCCCCTGGAGAGCACGGTCCTGGTGATCCTGCTGCGGGGGGCATCGGCCGACAAAAGAAAGGCGCTGTACAAGAGTGTCCTTAAAAACGGCGTCATCGTAGAGTCTGTTCCCCTGCGGGACTATGAGATGGCCCAGTGGATCCAGCAGTATTATGAAAGCCGCGGGCTCCGGATCCATCCGGAGGCAGCCGCGCTGCTGTCGGAATCGGTGGGGACGGACCTGGGGAAAATCGCCGTGGAAACGGAAAAAATGCTCAAGAATCTTCCGGAAGGCACCCAGGAGGTCTCGGTGGAGGATGTTGAGAAAAACGTGGGGGTAAGCCGGCAGTTCAGTATTTTCGAGCTCACCAAGTGTCTCAGTTACAGGGACAATGCCCGGGCCCTGAAGATTGCCGCCCGCCTGGGGGACGCTCCCCGTTTCGCCCTTCCCATGGCTGTGGCGCCGCTGTTCACCCATTTCTACCGGATCCTGAAATACCATGCGCTGCTTGCGAAAGGGCGGCCGTCCCCTGGAGATGCTGCCAAGCTTCTGGGCGTGAACCCGTTTTTTCTCAAGGAGTACGACGCCGCCGTGCGGAATTATCCCCTCCAGCGCTGCCAGCGGGTGATCTCGCTGCTGTCGGAGTACGACTACAAAGGGAAGGGCGGAGACGCCGGTGAGGCCTCTCCGGCAGCCTTGCTGATGGAATTGGTTAGTAAAATTTTGAATTATTAATAAATATTTATTGTAAAACGGTAAATATTTTCTATATTTGCAAAAGCAAATCAGATAGGTATGAGTATTATCGAAGTTAAAAACGTCAGCAAGACCTTTGGCGAGAAGGTGGCGTTGGACCATGTCTCCCTGGAAATCCCCGAGGGTAAGATATTCGGGCTTCTGGGGCCTAACGGTGCCGGAAAGTCCACCCTGATCCGGATCATCAACCGGATTACCATCGCCTCGGAAGGGGAAGTCTTCTTCCAGGGACATCCCATCTCGGAAGAGGACGTGGCCAAGATCGGCTATCTTCCGGAAGAGCGCGGCCTGTACCGGAAAATGAAGGTAGGGGAGCAGTGCATGTATCTGGCCCAGCTTAAAGGGATGAGCGCCCGCGACGCCGCCACGGAACTGAAAAAGTGGTTTGTCCGCTTCGACATAGCGGACTGGTGGAACAAGAAGGTGGAAGAACTCTCCAAGGGCATGGCCCAGAAGCTCCAGTTCATCACCACGGTGGTGCACAAACCCTCGCTCATGATTCTGGACGAGCCTTTCTCCGGGTTCGACCCGGTGAATGCGGAACTCATCCGCGGGGAAATCCTGCGCCTGAAGGAAGAGGGCGCCACCATTATCCTGTCCACCCACAACATGGAGTCCGTGGAGGCTCTGTGTGACAATATCGCCCTGATCAACAAGGCGCACCTGGTGGTAACCGGCGGTACGGACGAGATCCGCCGGCAGCACGGGGAAGACAACGTGGAGATCGAATACACGGACGCCACGCTGGACCGCAAGAAAATCGTCGTGGCGCGGCAGGACGTGAACGACAAACTCACGGCTTTAATCGGCCAGGGTGTCACCATCAACTCCTTCAAGGAGGTGATCCCGCGCATGAACGACATCTTCATCAAACTTGTAACGGAGGAGGAATAGGCTATGAATTTACACAAATTAGGAATCGTCATCCAGCGGGAATACCTGAACAAGGTTAAGAAGAAGAGCTTCCTGCTTATCACTTTCCTCACTCCGCTGCTGTTTGCGGGCATCGCCATCCTGCCGTCCCTGATCATGTACGGGACCAAGGAACAGGCCAAACAGGTGGGCGTGGTAGACCGCTCCGGCATTGTGCTTCCGTATCTGGAAAGCGGCGAAGTGCTGGCCTACAAGGATTTGGGGGCCGGCGCAGATGTAGATGCCATCAAAGGGGACCTGGGAGCTGCCGGTATAGACATTCTCCTGACCATCTCTCCGCTGGATTCGGTGTCCAAGTCCGTCACGGCCGACACCTATTCGGTGAAGCCGCTGGGCATGGATTCCAGCAGCAGTATAGAAAGCCGGATCAACGACGCCGTAGAAGCCTACCGCATTGATTCTTACGGAATCGAGAACCTGGAAGAGATCATGCACAGCGTACATTCCAACGTGCATGTGCACAGTTATACCATCTCCGAGAGCGGAGAGGAAAAGATCTCGGAATCCGGCGTTTACATGGCCATTTCCATGATCCTGGGCATGGCGCTGTACATGTTCATCGCCTTGTTCTCGGGCATGGTGATGAGCTCGGTCATCGAGGAAAAGAGCTCCCGCGTGGTAGAGGTGCTGGTCTCTTCCGTGAAGGCGACGGAGCTGATGTTCGGCAAAATCATCGGCGTGGCGCTGGTGGCCCTTACGCAGTTCCTGCTGTGGATTGTACTTACCGTGCTGCTTCTGGCAGTGGCGGGCGGCATCATCGGCAAGGATAAGATCATGGGGATGATGCAGGACGAGTCCACCACGGAGATGATGCAGCAGATGGCTACGGCGGAAGGCATCCATCCCGGAGACCTTTCCCTGGGCGAGACATTGCCTGCCGCGGCAGACTCCACGGCCGTCGCCGCCGGGGAACCTTCCAGCATGAGTGTGATTATGAGCACCTTGGGCAATATAGACCTGGGCCAGATCATCATTTCCTTCCTGGTCTATTTCATCTTCGGCTACCTGCTGTACGCTTCGCTGTTTGCGGCAATCGGGTCGGCCGGCGAAAACGAGGGAGATACAACCCAGCTGCAGATTCCGGTCACCATTCCGCTCATGCTGGGCTTCTTCATCGCCCTGTATGCGTTCAAGGCGCCGGACAGCTCGCTGGTTTTCTGGGGCTCCATGATTCCCTTCACCTCGCCCATCGTGATGCTGGCCCGCATCCCCTTCGGGGTGCCCGGCTGGGAACTGGCCCTGTCGATGGTGCTTCTGGTGGTTACCTTCGCACTCTGCGCGTGGGCATCGGCCAAGATCTACAAGGTGGGCATCCTGATGTACGGCAAAAAATCCACTTTCAAGGATTTGTGGAAGTGGATGAAACAAAAGTAACGTCTGCCGCCTTTTGGTGGAACTAATTCGATTGCCGATGGAAACGAGGAACAAGAATATGTGGTACATCGCCTGGGCGCTCATCATTGTGGGGGCGCTCATGGCGAGTCTTCAGGCCGGCAGGCAGTCCGGCCCCGAACTGGAGTGGCGGCGGGTGCCCATGGACGGGCACAGGAGCGGGGCGCAGCCTGTCACGGCCGACAATATCGCGGAGTCATTGGGCGTATTCGATGACGACGGCTATGTCACGCCCTCGGGTGTCCGGTACGACGACGACGCTTCGGTGGCGGAAGTGGCTCAGGAACTGATAGAAGTGCAGCCTTCCCTGTCTCAGTTGAAGCAGGTGGTGGGGCATTCGGCCGGCATGTACATGAACCTGCGCACCCAGCCGGACCTTCCGCTGGGCAACCTGGTGGCCGATGTCTTCCGCGTCTACGGCTCGCGCTATTTCAAGGTACCCATGGACTTTGCCGTCACCAACTTCGGCGGCATTCGCATTCCCATGCCGGAAGGGGCTATCACCCTGGAGGACATCTCGTCCATGTTCCCCTTCAAGAACTACCTGTGCTACGTGCAGATGAAAGGTTCTGCGCTGACTGAGCTGCTGGAACAGCTCTCCGGCACCAAGGCGTTCCAGGCGGTTTCCGGCTGCGAGGTCAAGGTGAAGGGCGGCAAACTGGTGTCGGCCCTGGTGGGTGGCAAGCCCATCGAGCCCTCGCGCCTGTACAACGTGACCACGATAGACTTCTTGCTGGATGGCGGAGACAAGCTGAATATCGGCGCACTGGCAGACAAGGTTATCCTTTCGCGTGTGCTGCTGAAAGATGTGATGCTGGACTACGTGCGCTCCTGCGAGGCGGCCGGAAAAGTGATTCAGGCGGCGTCCGACGGCCGCGTAGTGATGGAGGATTAGGCTATGACAACAAGTGACAAGATTATTCGGATCGCCCTCCTGCTTGCCGGTTGTGCCGTGCTGGGCTGGTGTATCGGCGTTGGCGTGAAATTGGGAAAGCGCAATACGCATCGTCTTACGATCGTGCATGTGAACGATACCCATTCCCATTTTGAGCCGGAGCGAAGCGGTGAATATGCCGGCATGGGCGGGGCGTTGGAACGTGCCGCCTATGTAGATTCCGTCCGCAAGGCCGACGGTGCGGGGAACGTACTGCTCCTTCACGCCGGGGATTTCTGCCAGGGAACGTCTTATTTTTCGGAGCTTGGCGGCACTGTAGAGGTTGCCGAACTCAATGCGATGGGGTACGATGTGGTTACCCTGGGCAACCATGAGTTCGACAACGGGATCGAGGCCCTGGGCAGCTTGCTCTCCGGCCTGGAAATGCCTGTGGTCGTGTGCAATTACGATTTCTCCTCTTTTGAAATGGGCCGGTACATCAAGCCCTATGTGATTGTGGAGAAGGCAGGTTTACGGATTGGCGTAATCGGCGTTCTATGCGGGCTCAAGGACATGGTGGCGGGAGATATCGCCAACCGTATTCCGGCCTTTGACACCATTCCCACGGTGCAGAAGTATGCCGATGAGCTCCGCCCCCAATGCGACCTGGTGATCGCCCTTACCCATATCGGCTATACGGAGCACAACCCCGGAGACCTGCTGGACCAGCAGCTGGCCGCCGCCACCCGCGGGATAGACATCTTTGTGGGCGGCCACTCCCACACCTTCCTGGAAGAGCCCACCTACGTGCAGAATCTGGACGGCCAGTCTGTCCCCATCGTCCAGGCCGGCTGGATGGGCGTGTATATGGGTGAGTTCCACTACACCGTACGCCGGTAAAGTTTTTCCTGATATTGTCCGGAACGCTTCCCTGAACTCTTTTCGGGGAAGCGTTCTTTCGTAATAAACAGCGGTGGGGACTTCTTTTTTTCTTACGATTGGCACTAAAAAACAGCAAATATCACGTTGAAACGTATATTTCTGCAGGGCCGTCATTGACAATTCCGGTCACAAGTGATAGCTTTGTATCGGTCTTTCTCCCGGAATCTCCGGCTTCCCCTGGGCGCATTGCAACGCTGGCTGGATGCCAACGCATAAGAAACAACACCTATAAATACCTACCGCCATGAAAACTTTGTTACAGATTACCGTCAGCGACGACGGATCGGCCCACTTCCACAGCGACTATGCTTCCGTGGAGGACGCGATGTCCCTGCAGATTTCGATGCGCAGACAGGCAGACCCTTACATCGGCCCCAATCCTGATGTGGCCGAGGACCTGATTCTTTGGCGCCGCGCCAAGGCCCGGGAACTGGGTGTCCCCGCTTACTTCATCCTGCATCAGAAGGTGCTCTATGACATTGCCGACCACCTGCCCGTAACCGAGGAGCAGCTCCGGCTGATTCCCGGCATCGGCGAAAAAATGTTAGAAAAATATGGTAAAGAAATCCTTGAAATCACTTCATTATGAGAAAGTTTCTTGAAGTTTTGATCGATGAGAACGGGGCCATGTCGCTGCACACCGATTTCTCCTTTTACGATTCCGTGGAGCATCCGGCTCCCTCTGAATCCGCCGCCATAAAGCAGGCAGAAAAGATTAACCGCATGCTTATTCAGGGAATGATCCCTGCCATGTGGGCAAAGCGTGAGACACAGGCCGACAAAGCCATCCGTTTCTTGGCTCTGGCCATGACCATCGCCACCGCTGAACCCTATGACTTCGCCGAGCAGCTCTGGAGCACCTTGATGTTTGAGTACATTCCTCATTATGAGGGACTTGCAGACAAATTGAAGATTCCCTTCGGCTACGACCCCTCGCGTATTGTCCGCCCTTTGACGGCCGGAGGAGCATCTGCCATGAAAGTGGGTGAAAATCTCTACTCCTGCAGCTTCCCGATCGGAAACCCCGCACCCGGCGGCATACCCTTCCCGTTCCCCGGCTTTGGCGGAAAAGGATTCGGCAGCGGAATGAACTAGCGGCTACAGGATGTTCATGCTTTGTTCGCGGATTTTTTCCAGTTCGTCTTTCATGCGGACCACCAGCTGCTGGATTTGCGCATGGTTGGCCTTGGAGCCGGTGGTGTTGATCTCGCGGCCCATCTCCTGGATGATGAAGCCTAGCTTTTTGCCGGGATAAGGCTCTGCGTCAATCACTTCCATGAAGTATTTGCAGTGCTGGCGAAGACGCACTTTCTCTTCGTTGATGTCGTACTTTTCCAGATAGAAGATCAGTTCCTGTTCGAAGCGTTCCGGATTGGGCTTGGCCTGCAGTTCCGCCAGGGAGCGGGTGAGCTTTTCCTTCACCAGGGCGATGCGTTCTCCCTCCAGGGCTTCCACCTGGTCGTACAGGGACAGGATCAGTTTGACGCGGGAGGTGACATCGGCATAGAGGGCGGCGCCTTCCTGGCGGCGGTAGGCGCACAGGCTGTCCAGGGCTTCGGCTAGCGCGGCGGCTACCTGCGGCCAGTCTTCCGGGCCGATCACGTCTGCCTTTCGGGTTTCCACCACGTCCGGAAGGCGGAGCAGCGAGCCCATGATCATAGCGGCGGCCGTCGGCTCCTGGATAAGGATGGGGGAGGCCTCTTGAATCTGACGGAAATGCTTCATCAGGCTGTCCGTATTGATGGGGGAGACATCTGATCCGTTGGCCGGCTCAAAGCTCAGGTACAGGTCGATGGTGCCCCGTACCAGCTTTTCCGCCATCAGCTTGCGTACCTCCAGGTCCTTGTCTTTGGGAAGCAGGGCGCTCTTGATGTTGATGTCTGCGTTCTTTCCGTTGAGGGAACGGATTTCCACCGTAATCTTTCCTCCGGAGATTTGGGCTTCGGCTTTTCCATAGCCGGTCATGGACTGTATCATTCGCTTGGATTTTAGTGTGCAAAGATAATCAATCGCGGGAGAATCTACAACAGTGCCGCGGCTCTTGTCTTATTCCGGGAATCTTTGTAACTTTGGCTCAGATTGTGCGGCTCCGCCATTTTGCCCGGATGCAAAGCCGGAACCGCCCTCACATTACAGAACACACAAATAAGCTGAACTATGATCGTAAAGTCTTTTTTGCTGAAAAAGGAAACCATCCAGAGAATTGCCGCCCTGTGCGACAAGGACACCGTGGCTGTTGTCCGGCCGGAAAAGCAGATAGAAACCATTCTGCGAGACGCAATCCGGAAAACCATCCACGAGAAAAAATCGGCATCGGAAGAAATTGCCCGGGTGCGCGCCTATTTTGAGTCGCTCGGCGGTTCGGAGGCTTTCCAGGCCAGGGCCACCCAGATCATAGATTCCATATCGGCCTACCTCAAAGAGGGCATGTACGTCATGACTTCCCAGATCGCCATCCAGGATTATGTGCTGGCCCGTTGCGCCCGGCTGTGCGCAGAGGCCGTGAACGACCGCGTCGGCGGCGTTATCCTGGACGGCACGGAGCTGATGATCTGCCACGAAGACGCCAAGGGCGTGCAGCATTTCGACTGGCTGGCCTCCCAGGGGCAGATTTCCTCCCGTATCCCCGCAGAAGGCCCCGTGGTCATTTCCGGCGGGTACGGCCGGCTGGATTCCGGCTACATTGTGCGTGTGGGCAAAGACGGCGCCCATCTGATGGCCTCCCTGATCGGCTCCACCCTCAAGGCTTCCAGCATCGTTTTCTTCATCGAAGGCCGCGGCATAGACGGTCTCCCTGCCGTCACGTACGACGAAGCCGCCCATTTCTGCGCGTCGGAGCGGGCTCCTTTCGCCTCCAGCGCCATCTGGCCCGCCAAGAAAGGGGAGATTCCCATACTGGTCAAAGATATCCAGGACACCAGCTTCGAAGGCACGATCATCTCTACCGGATCGGCCCACAAACGGGAGGTCATCTGGGATAAAGACCTTACCCTTGTCACCGTGTATGGCACCGGCCTGCTGGGCCGCGTGGGCATGTCTTCCTCCATCTTCTCCTGCCTGGCCAAGGCGGGCGTGAATGTGCGGTTCATCGCCCAGACCTCCTCCGAATACTCGATCAGCTTCGCGGTGCGTTCGGCCGACAAGGAACGTACCCAGGAGGCGCTTGGCGGCCTGTTCAAAGACAATCCGCTCCTGCCCCTGGACGACGTCGTGGTCCTGAACAAGGAGGTGGGAATCGTGACTGTATTCGGCAGCCGGATGCGCAACCTGCCCGGTACCTCCGGCCAGGTCTTCGGCGCCCTTGGGCAGGCCGGCATCAATATCATCGCATCGGCCCAGGGCGGTGAGGAGTTAAGCATTTCCCTGGTCCTGGAAGAAGCGGACGTGGAAAAGGCCGTGCAGCTGCTGGGCTAGCGGGCCCCTATTTCCTGGTGTAAATCTTGAAGCGCCAGGTAATTCCCAGGTCGAAGTTGTTCACCGTGTCGTGGTTGTCACGGAAAAAGGCGGCGTGCAGCCTCAGGTTTTCATTTCCCAGCGGGAAATACTCCAAGCCGGCGCCGTAGTACAGATAATTGTGCCCGGCCGGCAGGGTAAGGTCGAAGGATATGCCTTTTTCATCTACGTTGGCGGCGTCGTTCCGCTCATAGCCAACCTTGGTGCACAGGTTCCATTTCCCCAGGGTGAGGATGGCCTTCCCAATGAGGGACCAGTCCGAGAAGAAGAACTGCTTCTGGGAGAAAGATGCGCGGTTGATGAAATCTACGTCCACCACCAGCGCCCCAAAGTTGAATTTATTGCCCAGGGCGATGTAATTCATCTTGCGCTGGTACTCGTCTTCCACATAGTTGTAACTCCAGGTGGTCCTCCAGATTCTGCCTATCTGTCCGTTCCAGTACAGATTGTAGGAATAGGCGTTCTGGGACACCGGGGAGATGGGGGAGGGAATGAACTGGATGGAGATGTTCTGCCCCTCCACAGGCGTGTACGTGGCACTGACCCCGAAGGCATAGTACTGGTACAGGTTGTTGGAGAAGGTGCCGTAATAATAAACGTCTATAGGAGCCGAATCTATCTCGTACCCGCCGATCAGGATGGGGTGCTTTCCGAAGGTGAACGACCATTTCGGGGTGGCCTGCCATTTGAGCCAGAGGAAGTCCGTGGCGTTGAAAGGGTTCTGGTCGTCTATCTTTTTGTTCAGCCGCTGCCGGATGCGGAAACTCAGCGAGGGGGTGAGTTTCCCGATGATGTGCAGGTTCAGGTAGTCCCCCTGGAAATGGGAGTCGTACACGCCGTCCCGGGTTTCCTGGTGGAAGGTGCCGCGGGTGTCGATGGAGACTTCGTCTATGTGGGTGGACTGGGCCAGGAGGGACAGCGTCCCGAGCCCCAGTGCAAGGATAGTGGTCAGTAAGCGTTTCATGGTTACAAAAATAAGGAATTTCTTTCGAAATCCCTTATCATTAATGTCTGCGGAGCGTTTTACTTAATGATTCCCTCTTCCCGGAATACCTTGGTAAGGGCATCTACCGCGCGGTCTACCTGCTCACGGGTGTGGGTGGCCATCAGGGAGAAGCGGATAAGGGTGTCCTGCGGGGCGCATGCCGGCGGAATCACCGAGTTGATGAACACGCCCTCGTCGAAGGCCCGCTTGGTGACGATGAAGGTTTTCTCCAGGTCGCGGACGTACAGGGGGATGATGGGGCTTTCGGTTTCGCCGATCTCGAAGCCGGCTTCCCGGAAGCGGCGCAGGGCATAGTTGGTCACATCCCAGAGCTTGGTGATGCGCTCCGGCTCCTTCTGGATGATGTGAAGGGCCTCCAGGGCCGATGCCGTTGCCGCCGGCGTGTCGGAAGCCTGGAAGATATAGGTCCGGGCCGTGTGGCGCAGGTAATTGATAATCACTTTGTCCGCGGCGATGAAACCGCCGATGGCGGCCAGGCTCTTGGAGAAAGTGCCCATGATCAGGTCTATCTCATTGGAGAGGCCGAAGTGGTTGCACACACCGCGGCCCTGCTTGCCGAACACGCCGATGCCATGGGCTTCGTCCACCATGATATAGACATTCTTGTACTTGTGCTTGAGCTCTACGATCTCCGGCAGCTTGGCCAGGTCTCCTTCCATGGAGAAAACGCCGTCCACCACGATGAGCTTCACGCTCTGGGGCGGGCAGCGGCGAAGGCACCTTTCCAGGTCCTTCATGTCGTTGTGCTTGTAATGCAGGCCTTTGGCGAAGGAGAGGCGCCGTCCGTCTACGATGGAGGCGTGGTCCCGGTCGTCGCAGATGATAAAGTCATCCTTGGTCAGGAGCTGCGGGATAACGCCGCTGTTGACGGTGAAGCCGGTGGAGAAAACCAGGGCTTCGTCCTTGCCGACGAATTCGGCCAGTTCCTTTTCCAGTTGTACGTGAATATCCAGTGTGCCGTTCAGGAAACGGGATCCGGCGCAGCCGGAACCGTATTTTTTGAGGGCTTCGATGCCGGCGTTGATCACGCGGTCGTCTCCGGTGAGGCCGGTATAGGCGTTGGATCCGAACATCATGATCTTGTGACCGTCCATGGTCACTTCGGTTCCCTGTTTGCTGGTTATCTGCCGGAAATAGGGATAAATGCCCTTTTCCATCATTTTCTGCGGGAGGTCATATTTGGCCAACCTGGCGTGTAACAGTCCCATTCTGTATAGGTTTAGTACTATTTTAATTTCTTTTTCAGAGTGCAAAATTACTAAAAATATTTTCAATCTGTTTATATGTGCCGAAAAATTCGTACCTTTGAAAGATTATTATACCTGACTATGGAAGAAAAAAAGCTGAATTTTCTGGAAGAAATCATCGAACGGGACCTCGCAGAGGGCAAAGTGGATTCTGTCATGACCCGCTTCCCTCCGGAGCCCAACGGATACCTTCACCTGGGCCATGCCAAGAGTATCTGCCTGAATTTCGGGCTGGCGCAGAAGTACGGCGGAAAAACCAACCTCCGCTACGACGACACCAACCCCACCAAGGAAGATACCGAGTATGTAGATTCCATCAAGGAAGACATCCGGTGGCTGGGCTTCCAGTGGGACAAGGAACTGTATGCGTCGGACTACTTCGACCAGCTCTACGAGTGGGCCGAAGACCTGATCAAACGGGGCCTGGCCTATGTGGATGACCAGACTCAGGAAGAGATCCGCCTGAACCGCGGCACCGTGGACAAGCCTGGTACGCCCAGCCCCTGGCGGGACCGCACCCCTGAGGAGAACCTGAAATTGTTCCGGGAAATGAAAGCGGGGAAATACGCAGAGGGAGAAAAAGTGCTCAGGGCCAAGATCGACATGGCGCATCCCAACATGATGTTCCGTGACCCGCTCCTGTACCGGATCAAGTTCGCCCACCATCACCGCACCGGAGACAAGTGGTGCATCTACCCCATGTACGACTACACCCACGGCCAGTGCGACTCCATCGAGCACATCACCCATTCCATCTGCACCCTGGAGTTCGATGTCCACCGTCCCCTGTACGACTGGTTCATCCAGACCCTGGGCATCTATCCCAGCCATCAGTACGAGTTCGCCCGCCTCAACCTCACCTATACGCTCATGTCCAAGCGCAAGCTGCTGGAACTGGTGCAGAAGGGGCTGGTCTCCGGCTGGGACGACCCCCGCATGCCCACCCTTTGCGGTGTGCGCCGCCGCGGCTATACCGCCCAGGCGCTCAGGATGTTCTGTGACAAAATCGGCGTGAGCAAGCGGGACCAGCTGATGGATATCCAGCTGCTGGAGTGGTGCGTGCGTCAGGACCTGAACGAACGCTCCAACCGCTATATGGTGGTGCAGGATCCGGTGAAGCTCACCATCACCAACTGGCCCGAGGGCAAGGTGGAGTGGTTCGACTGCCCCCTGAACCCGGCCGCCCCGGACGGCGCCAAACGCAGCGTCCCCTTCACCGGAGACCTCCTGATAGACCGGGCCGATTTCATGGAGGATGCGCCCAAGAAGTTCTTCCGCCTCAAGCCGGACGGCGAAGTCCGTCTCAAATATACCTATATAGTCAAGTGCAACGAGGTGATCAAAGACGGAAACGGGGAAATCGTGGAACTCAAGTGCACCTACGACCCTTCCACCCATCCCGTCACCGGGGAGTGGCGCTCGGTCAAGGGCACCATCCACTGGGTGTCGGCCTCCCATGCCAAGGAGCTGGAACTGCGCAACTACGACCGCCTCTTCACCCTGGCAGACATGTCCCAGGTCCCGGAAGACAAAGACTACAAAGACTTCCTGAATCCGGAGTCCCTGGTGCTGGGGAAGGGCTACGCAGAGCCTGCGCTGCTCTCCGACGCATCCGGCATCGCGGTCCAGTTCGAGCGCACCGGCTATTACGTGGCAGACAAAGACTCAACGCCAGACCATCCGGTGTTCAACAAAACCACAGCCCTGAAAGACAGTTATAAACCTGAATAATAACGGCAACATATCGGACAGTAACAGAAGGATCGCACGGAATACGGTCCTTCTGTATTTGAGGATGCTCCTGCTGATGGTGGTGGGGCTCGTGACCTCCCGCGTGGTGGTGCGTGCCCTGGGGCAGGAGGAGTTCGGAATCTACGGCGCCGTCGCCGGTGTCGTAAGCCTGTTCACGGTACTGACCGGTTCCATGTCGGCGGCCATCAGCCGCTTCATCACCTTCGAGCTGGGGAAGGAAAGCGCGGCAGAGCGTCTCCGGAAGGTGTTTTCCACGGCGGTCTCCATTGAGCTGGTCCTGTCCGCCATCGTGGTCGTGCTCGCAGAGCCCATCGGCCTGTGGTGGATCCATCACCGGATGGTACTGCCTCCCGAGCGCCTGGGTGCGGCATTCTGGGTGTTCCAGTTCTCGCTCCTGTCCCTGGTCATCCAGCTGGTGAGCGTTCCCTACAATGCCGACATCATTGCCCGGGAGCGGATGGACGCCTTTGCCTATATCAGTATTTTTGAGGGGGTGGGGAAGCTGGCCGTGGCTTTCTGCATCGCGCATGCGAGCACAGACAAGCTGGTGCTGTACGCTGCGCTATTGGCCCTGGTGAGCCTGGCAACCCGCCTCGCTTACGGCGTTTTCTGCCGCAGGAACTTCCCGGAAGCCCGGTACCGCTGGACCCTGGACAAGGGCCTGTTCGGACAGATGTTTTCCTTTGCCGGATGGAATTTCATCGGCTCCGGTTCCGGCATCCTCCGGGACCAGGGCGGCAACCAGCTGCTGAATCTGTACTTCGGCCCTGTGGCCAACGCCTCCTGGCTGCTGGCCTCGCAGGTGAACGGGACGGTCCAGAAGTTCGTCACCAGTTTCACCACCGCCATCAATCCCCAGATCACCAAGTCTTATGCCTCCGGCGACCGGGAGCACATGCTGAGCCTGGTTTTCAAAGGCTCCCGGATGAGCGTATATCTGCTGATCCTGGTCATCTGTCCGCTGTTTTTCAATGCCACCTTCCTGGTGAACCTGTGGCTGGGCGCAGACGCCGTGCCCCCGGACGCCGTGCTCTTTATCCGCCTGATCCTGATGTATCTGCTGCTGGAGTCGGTGTCGTACACCATGGTCACGGCCATGCTGGCCACCGGAGACATCCGGGACTACCAGATCGTAGTGGGCGGAATGCAGCTGCTCAACGTGCCCCTGGCCTGGCTGTGCCTGAAACTGGGCGCCCCGGCCCAGAGCATCTATTGGGTGGCCATCGGCGTGGCTTTCCTGTGCCTGGCCGCCCGCCTTTTCATGCTTCGGAAAATGATCGGCCTTCCGGTGGGACGTTTCCTGAAGGAAGTGTTCCTGAACGAGGTCCTTGTCGTTCT
Organism: uncultured Bacteroidales bacterium; assembly: GCA_946187865.1. Taxonomy (GTDB): domain Bacteria; phylum Bacteroidota; class Bacteroidia; order Bacteroidales; family UBA932; genus Cryptobacteroides. The sequence goes on along the minus strand of CAMHST010000008.1, from coordinate 20,755 downwards.
CCTTTCCATGAGCATGGGACTTTTCCTGTCCATCCTGCTGCCTTTGGATACGTGGTGGGGATTCGTTGCACACGCCTTGCTTACCCTCCTTTTTACCGCTATGACCATCCTCATGACCGGGCTGTCCAAAGAGGAGCGTAAACAATTGATGACTAAATTGTTGAAACGATGATAAACTGTGCACGCAGGGAAGATTGCTGCGGCTGCGGGGCTTGTGCGTCGGGCTGTCCGCACGGGGCTATCCGGATGGTGGCGGACGGCATGGGCTTCCGTTATCCCGTGGTGGACGCCGCCCTGTGCACGGACTGCGGCCTGTGTGAAAAGCTTTGCGCTTTCCGGCAGCGGGCCGGGGGGAGCGGGGAAGTGCAGGCGGAGGCCATCCGTTTCCCGGAGCTGCTGGACGGCAGCCAGAGCGGCGGCCTTTCCTGCGCGCTGATGCGCAAGGCCGTCGGGGAGGGATACATCGTGTACGGCGCCGCCTTGGACGATGACCTTGTCGTGCGTCACCGCCGGGTGGAGAAAGAGGCGGACGTGGAACCGCTCCGCCTGTCCAAATACGTGCAGAGCGACATGGACGGCATCCCGGCGGCTGTCCTGAAAGATCTCAAAGCCGGGAAAAAGGTGCTTTTCACCGGAACGCCCTGCCAGTGCGCCGGAGTGGGCCGGCTCTGCGCCCCTTATCGGGAACAGCTTCTCCTTGCCGACATCGTGTGTCACGGCGTACCTGCTCCTGCTGTGTGGAAAGGCTATCTGGAGCATGAGGCCGGAATCGAGGGGGAGAAACCTTCTGGCGCCCTTTTCCGGGACCCTTCCCTGGGCTGGCATGCGCACCGGGAGCGGCTGATTTTCCCGCACCGGCCTTCCAAGGTGCAGGACCATTATACATTCCTGTTCTACAGGCACTTGATGCTGCGGCCCAGTTGCAGCGTATGCCCTTATGCCAGCGTGCATCGGCCTTCAGATGTGACCATGGCGGACTGCTGGGGCGTGGAGAAGGCCCTGCCGGGCTTTGCCGACGACAACAAGGGCTGTTCCCTGCTGATGGTGAGCACTCCCCGCGGACACGCTTTCACCCGGGATTTCCCGGTTTCTTGCGAACGCAAGCCCGTGGACCTGGTGAAGGTGCTGCAGCGGAATATGGTCAGGCCCACGCGCGCCTCCCGTTATGCAAAATCCTTTGAAAATGCTTATCTTCGCAAAGGCTTTGCCTATGTGTACAGGCACTATGGCCCTTCCTCGCTGAACTACAAGCTGGAACAATGGGTATGGTCCGTTAAGAAACGCTTCAGGAAATGAGACTGGGAATCGTCAGCTTCCATGCCGCCTACAATTACGGGGCGGCGCTCCAGTGCCGGTGCCTCAAAGAGGTGCTGGGGGCGCTGGGACATGAGGTTCACGTGCTGGATTATCGGCCGGACTACCTTACGGAGCCCTACCGGATCCTGAAGCCGTATTACTTGAAAAAACCGCTTGTGGCGCTGTCGCTGACCTGGCGTTTTCCCGGGGCCTGGCAGCGGAACAACGCTTTCCGTGCATTTGAGAAAACCTTCTCTCCCGTGCCGATGGACACCCCGGTGGACGCGGTGTTTTTCGGCAGTGACCAAATCTGGAACAGCCGGATTTGCCGGGGGCTGGATCCGGTTTTCTTCGGCTCGGCTCCCCAGTTTATCGGCACCCGGAACATCGCTTATGCCGCCAGCGACGGCAATGTGCCGCTTCATGGCGTCCAGGAGCAGGTTTTCCGGCAGTACCTGAAGCACTTCTACCGGATTGGCGTGCGGGAGCAGTCGCTGCAGGACCGCCTGCATGGCTATGGCATCCGCAGTTCGCTTACGCTGGATCCGGTGCTCCTGGCCGGGCGCCCGGTCCTGGACAAACTGGCGGATTACCGCCGGATCGGGGAATCCTACCTGGTCACTTACGAAGCCGTGGACAATCCTTGCGTGCAGCAGATAGCCGCTTCCCTGAGCAGCGGCCGCCGGGTGATCCCCATCGCCCGGGAGCCCTATTCCCGGGGACGGAACGGCTACGGCCCGCAGGACTTCGTGTCCCTGCTGCGGGACGCGGACGCCGTGGTCACCACTTCTTTCCACGCCGTGGCCCTGTCGCTGCTTTTCCACAAAGAATTCTACTATGCGGAAACGGGAACCCCCGCCGACGACCGCATCCGGAACCTGCTGTCCCTTACCGGATTACAGGAAAGGATGGTGGCCCCCGGAGCACCCCTTCCCGCCTCGCGCATTTCTTTTTCCGGGGCCGATGAAGCCCTGGGCGCGCTGTGTGCGCAATCCATGGATTTTATCAAGGAGGCCCTGCAATGAGTATGGTCAGTGTCATCGTTCCCAGTTACAATCTGGGCCAGTATCTTCCGGAGACTTTGAACAGTGTCCTTGCCCAGACCTATCAGGACTGGGAATGCCTGGTGGTGGAGAACGGCTCCTCCGACGGCTCCCTGTCCGTTGTCAATGAATATGCCGCCGCAGACTCCCGCATTGTCCCGGTGGTGTTTGCAGAGAACGTAGGGGTGGCCGCCGCCCGGAACCGCGGCCTGGAGCTCGCGGAAGGGAAGTATGTGCTTTTCCTGGATGCCGACGACCTGATTGCCCCCGGATACATGGCCGCCGCCGTGCAGGCGCTGGAGGCGGATCCTTCCCTGACAGTGGTTTATGGCCGGGCAGAGCGTTTCGGCACCGAGACAACCTGGGATCTCCCCCCTTTCTCGATGGATACGATGTTGGCGCGTAATTGCCTGTATATAAGCTGCTTCTTTCGCAAGGAGGAGGCCCGGCCCTTCGACCCTGCCTTCAAGGCCGGGTTCGAGGACTGGGATTTCTGGCTGTCGCTGCTGGAAGGGGAGGCGGAGCCCAAGGTGCTGCAGCTCCCGGAGCTGTGCTTCCGTTACCGCACGCGTCGGAATTCCCGTAACAGGGGCGTGTCGGACGATGCCCTGGCGGAGATCCGCCATCGGCTTTGGGAAAAGCATAAGGCACTGTACGCCAAGTATTTCTGCGACCCGCTGGAAACGGTGGAATACCGGCGCCTGCAAAGTGCCTTCCGGAAGGCCTCCCGCTGGTCCTTGCTCTGGAAACTGCGTCTTCTGTACAGAAAGCTTTTCGCATGAAACGGGTCCTGGTCATCGTGGTCGCCTATAATGGCATGCATTATCTGGAGCGCTGCCTGTCTTCCGTCACCGCCGCCCCGGGTACGAACAAAGCGGATTCGGCACTGGGGGTGGATATCTTCGTGGTAGACAACGATTCCACCGACGGCAGCGCAGACTTCGTGCAGGCGCACTTCCCGCAGGTAAAACTGGTGCGGAGCGCGGAGAACCTGGGCTTCACCGGCGGCAACAACCTGGGGTTCCGGTACGCGCTGGAAAAGGGATACGACTTTGTCTATCTGCTCAACCAGGATGCCTGGCTGGAAGATGGGGCCCTGGAAACGCTGGTCGCGGCCTCGCTGGCTCATCCGGAATATGCCGTCCTGAGTCCCCTTCAGATGACAGACGGCTACAAGACCTTTGATGCCCAGTTTGCCAAACTGTATCCCGTTCCGGCGGAGGGTACAGACCCCCAAACCGCCTCCGATTCGCTCCGGCCCCTCCCAACTCGCAGCGCGTCTGACGACGCGGCTGTGGGCCCCTCCCTCTTACACGGCCGAGGGTGGCCATGGGTTTGGAAATCTGCACCTTCCGCCGGAGAACCTGTCACGGTAAAGCGGATAATGGCTGCGCACTGGCTGGTGCCGGTAAAGGCGCTGCAGTCCATCGGCCGGTTCTCTGAACTTTTCCCTTATTATGGGCAGGACGATGACTGGTGCCACCGGGCGAAGTATCACGGCTATAGGATTGGCGTTGTTCCCCAGGCCCGGGCCGTACACGACCGCGCCAGCCGGCAGGAATCGTTGGAGCGCATCATAGACCGGAATTACCGTGTGGGGTCGCTGGTGCGGCTCTGTGACATCAACCGGCCGCTGTGGGAACGCTTCCTGTTTGTCTGTGTCTTTACGCTGGTAAAAGCGGTGAGATACAGAAGTTTCCTGCCTTTCAAGCACTTCCGTTCCCTGTGCGCGCAACTGCCCGCCGTCCGTTCCCATCGGCAGCGCTGCCGCCGGTAGCCTGCTCCGTTTTCCGGGTCCGGAAAGGAGTAACTGCCAGAATGGCAGGAAGCGGCGGGGGAACGGGATTTGTTAAATAAGCCGAAAATCATTAACTTTGTAAGATTTATAGAATAAGGCTTTATCCGATATGGCAATTGCAGATGTATTAAAGAAACTTTTCGGCAGCAAGAGCGACCGCGACATGAAGGCCATTCGCCCGGTTGTGGACCAGATCCTTGCGCTGTATCCCCAGATAGACTCCCTTTCCAACGACCAGCTGCGTGAACGCAGCGCTGCCATCCGTGCACAGATCCTCCAGGTGGAAAAACCCTTCGAAGACAGGATCACGGAAATCAAGGCAGAGCTGGAAAAAGACATTCCCGTCAGTGAAAAGGAGGCTCTGGCCACCGAGTCCGACAAACTGGTCAAGGACGAGGACGACGCCATCGAGAAGAAACTCACGGAGGTGCTTCCGGAAGTCTTCGCCATCATGAAGTCCACCGCCCGCCGCTTCGCCCAGAACGAGACCATCGAGGTAACCGCCTCGGAGTTCGACAAGGGCCTGGCCGCCGCGGGGAAGGACTTCCTCACCATCGAGGGAGACAAGGCCCTCTGGAAAAACCACTGGGTGGCCGGCGGCAATGAAATCACCTGGGACATGGTCCATTACGACGTGCAGCTGATCGGCGGTATCGTCCTGCACCAGGGCAAGATCGCGGAAATGGCTACGGGTGAAGGTAAAACCCTGGTGGCCACCCTGCCCGTGTTCCTGAACGCCCTGGCCGGCAAAGGCGTGCACGTGGTTACCGTGAACGATTACCTGTCCAAGCGAGACAGCGAGTGGATGGGCCCCCTGTATCAGTTCCATGGGCTCAGCGTAGACTGCATCGACAAGCACCAGCCCAATTCGGACGCCCGCAAGAAGGCCTATGAGTGCGACATCACCTTCGGCACCAACAACGAGTTCGGCTTCGATTACCTGAGAGACAACATGGCCGTGCGCCTGAGCGACCTGGTGCAGCGCAAGCACCACTTCGCCATCGTGGACGAGGTAGACTCCGTGCTCATCGACGACGCCCGTACCCCGCTGATCATCTCCGGCCCCATGTCCAAAGCCGCCGGCGACGAGCAGTTCATGGAGTATCGGCCCTATGTGGAAAGCCTTTACAACAAGCAGCGCGCCCTGGTGAACCAGACCCTGAACGAGGCCAAGCGCCTGATTGCCGCCGGTGATGAAAAGGAAGGCGGCAAACTCCTGTTCCGCTGCCACAAGGGACTGCCCAAGTATCAGCCCCTGATCAAGTTCCTCTCGGAGCCCGGCATGAAGCAGCTGATGCAGAAAACCGAGGCCTTCTACCTGCAGGACAACGAGCGGGAGATGCCCCAGGTCACCGACGAGCTGTACTTCGTGATCAACGAGGTGCTCAACTCGGTGGATATGACGGACAAGGGCCACGACGCCCTGGCCGGCAGCGTGAGCGATCCCAACTTCTTCGTGCTCCCGGACATGGGCTCGGCCATTGCGGAAATCACCGCCGACGTCAGCCTCTCTCCCGCTGAAAAAGCGGAGAAGAAGGATGCCCTGATGGAGGACTTCTCCCTCAAGAGCGAGCGCGTGCACACGGTGATCCAGCTCCTGAAGGCCTATGCCATGTTCACCAAGGACATCGACTATGTGATTGTGGACAACAAGGTGAAGATCGTGGACGAGAGCACGGGCCGAATCATGGAAGGCCGGCGCTGGAGCGACGGTCTGCACCAGGCGGTGGAGGCCAAGGAGAACGTAAAGGTGGAAGCCGCCACCCAGACCTTTGCCACCGTGACCCTGCAGAATTACTTCCGCATGTATCACAAGCTGGCCGGCATGACCGGTACCGCAGAGACGGAGGCCGGCGAGTTCTGGGACATCTACAAGCTGGACGTGGTGGTGATCCCGACCAACCGTCCCGTGATCCGCGACGACCAGGACGACATCATCTACAAGACCAAGAAAGCCAAATACGCCGCCGTGATCGACCGTGTGGTGGAACTCTCGGAAGCCGGCCGTCCGGTGCTGGTGGGTACCACGGACGTGGAAACCTCCGAGCTGCTGGCCCGCATGATGCGGATGAGAGGTCTGCATCCCAATGTGCTCAACGCCAAGGAGCATGCCCGTGAGGCGGAGATCGTGGCTCAGGCCGGCCAGAGCGGCAAGGTGACCATCGCCACCAACATGGCAGGCCGTGGTACGGATATCAAACTGTCTCCGGAGGTGAAGAAGGCGGGCGGTCTGGCCATCATCGGCACGTCCCGCCACGACAGCCGCCGTGTGGACCGCCAGCTGCGCGGCCGTGCCGGCCGTCAGGGAGACCCGGGAAGCTCCTGCTTCTACATTTCCCTGGAAGACGACCTCATGCGCAAGTTCGGCTCCGAGCGCATTGCCGGCGTGGTGGACAAGCTGGGCATGGAAGACAATGAGGCCCTGGTGAGCGGCATGCTGTCCAAGAGCATTGAAGGCGCCCAGAAGAAAGTGGAAGAGAACCACTTCGGCTACCGCAAGCGCACCCTGGAGTACGACGACGTGATGAACTACCAGAGAGAGGCCATCTATGCCCGCCGGCGCAACGCCCTCTCCGGAGAACGGATAGAGATCGACGTGCAGAACATGATGCAGGATACGGCCAACATCCTGGCCCAGCAGTGCGAGGGCATGCCGTACGAAAGCTTCGAGGAATACGTGATCGGGAAACTGTCCATCGACCTGGGCTTCACGCCGGAAGAGTATCTGCACCACAACAAGCCGTCAGAGGTGGCCGAGCGCCTCACCGCCCATATGCAGGAGGTGTACGACCGCCGTATGGAAACGATGATCCAGAAGGTGAATCCCATCATCAAGACGGTGTATGAGAAACAGGGGTCCATGTACGAGAACATCGCCATCCCCATCTCGGACGGCAAACGCCAGCTCACCCTTTCGGTGAACCTGAAGAAGGCCTACGAAAGCGAGAGCCGGGAAATCGCGAAGGCCCTGAGCCGCAATATCATCCTCTACCATATCGACGAGTACTGGAAGCAGCACCTCCGCGACATGGACGACCTGCGCCAGAGCGTCCAGAACGCCGCCTATGAGCAGAAAGACCCGCTGGTGGTGTACAAGCTGGAAAGCTACAACCTGTTCTCCGAGATGCTGGAGAAACTGAACGAGGCCGTGCTCGCCTTCCTGCTGCGTGCCTTTATCCCGCTTCGGGATGCGGAGGATGCCCGCGAGGCCCGTCCCGCCCAGCAGCCTTCCCGCAACATGCAGCAGATGAACCGGGTAGATCCTTCCCAGCTCTCTACCAACGGCGAGCAGCGCTCCCGGATGCCTGTCAAGGTGGACAAGAGAGTGGGCCGGAACGACCCTTGCCCCTGCGGCAGCGGACTCAAATACAAGAACTGCCACGGCAAGGGCCTGGTATAGCGATGTAGAACCAAGTGAAGAATCTATATGGCAACGAAAATGGAAAATGCTGTAAGCGTCAATGAAGTCAGCCGAATCGCTGCGGGAACCCTGTTCAAGGGCGAAATCCAGTCGCCGGGAGATATCCGGATAGACGGCGGATTCGACGGAAAGCTCACCTCCAAAGGACGTGTTGTGGTAGGGGAGAAAGCCTCTCTCACGGGAAATGTCATCTGCCAGAACATGGATTTCTGCGGAACCATGAAGGGGAATTTCTTTGTCAAGGACACCCTTACCCTGAAAGCCGGCTGCTCCGTAGAAGGGGACCTTCACGTCAAACGGCTCCAGGTAGAGCTGGGCGCCCGCTTCAACGGCAACTGCAAGATGATCGACGAAGCGCAGTTTGACAAGCTCACCGGCGCCTCTGCGGGAGCCGGCGAGCCTGTGCAGAAATAATTACCATTTAAGGATCAGCTTGATTCCGAGATTCCTTCCCGGATTGAATACGCCCTGTACTCCGCTTACCGGATTTACAGAGGCGTATTTCAGTCTGCTCAGGTGACTCTGGTACACGGTGTCAAGCAGATTGTCGGCCGTCAGGTACAGGGAGGCCACCGTTTTTCCTTTCAGGCGGAAGTCTGTCCCGGCCGACAGGTTCAGGAGGATATACCCGGGCGTGGCCGTTTCCGTGCCGCCGGCTGCATAGATGCGGTTTTGGGCGAAGTTCCAGTCCATCTGGGCGCTGATATAGGTGTTGTTCAGCACTTTTCCGTCGCGGACCAGGTCGTACCGCAGGGTGGAGAGCCAGCGGGGAGCGGGTGTGAAGGGGAGATATCGGCTTTCTTCCGGTTCCCCGGGCCGGACGGCGATGACCCAGGAGAAGGCATTCTCGAAGTGGAGCCGCTCCACCGGGTGGACATCCACGGTGGCCTCGCCGCCGGACAGGGAGGCCAGGCCGCTGAGGAAGCGGTAAACGGGCGCGTCTTCCACGGTTTCCCCGGCGCTTCTTCCCAGATAGATGTAGTTCTGTACCAGGTTGGTGAACAGGGATACTTCGGCCGACAGGAACTTGGATGAGTAGTCGAAGCCGGCATCCAGCTGCCAGCTGTATTCCGGCTTGAGGTCCGGATTGCCCACCTCGTAGCGGAACGTGCCTTCGTGCTCTCCGTTGCTGCCCAGTTCGCTGATGTTGGGCGCCCGGAAGCCCCGGGACAGGTTCAGGCGGAGGTTGGCGTTCTCTCCCAGGTTCCGGATGGCACCCACGGAGCCGGTGATCCCGAAGAACGTCCGGTCAAAGGCGGCGAACCGGTCTTCCAGGGCATGGGAGCGGAGCCAGCGGGCGTCGGCCCGGATACCGGCGCTGATGTGCCAGTAGCCCAGGTCTTTGCAGGTGGTGATATATGTGCCGGCATCGAACAGGTGGTAGGCGGGAATGAGGACTTCTTCGCCCAGATTATCCGAGGCCTGCCACATGCCGCCCACGCCGGCAACGTTTTTCCAGCCGTTGGACTCGGGGCTCTTGTAGTAGAAATTGTAGTTCACCGTGTGCAGCAGGAAATCCAGGCCGGGTTCGTCGGCCGATTCTTCAAATTCCTGCCGGCGGTTCTGCTGGTAGCCGACGGTGGCCTTCAGGGAGCCTTCTCCCAGGACCAGGGAGTTGTCCCAGACCGCCTTGTAGTGGTTCACCTGCTGGAAAGGGAGGCCGGGCCGGTAGCTTTTCCCGTTGTCGAAGGCCTCCAGCGTGCCGTCTTCTTCCCTTTCTCCTTCCACCATTCCGGGTGTCAGGTGGAACCAGCTCAGTTTCAGGTGGGAATATCCCCATCTCTTGCTTAGGCCGATAAGTCCGGAAACGCCCCGCTCCCGGTAGCGGGAGTTGGGGACCAGGCCGTCGGCCGCATTCCGGTAGTCGTGCGCTACCTTTTGGGTCCAGCGCCAGTTCCAGACCAGGCCGTTCTGGTTGCCGGACGTGTTCACCGTATAGCCCAGAAGGCCGTTGTTGGACTGATATTCCGCTCCTGCACGGACCCCGATCTTTCCCTGCGGCGGTACGGCTGCCCCGTGCAGCACAACTACGCCGGCCAGGGCATCCGACCCGTACATCAGGGAGGCGGGACCTTTGAGGATCTCTACGGAGTTGACGCTCTCGGCATCCACTTCCACGCCGTGCTCGTCGCCCCACTGCTGGCCTTCTTGCCGTACGCCGTCGGTGACCACCAGCACCCGGTTGTAGCCCATGCCGCGGATCACCGGCTTGGAGATGCCCCCGCCGGTGGTGATCTGCGACACGCCGGGCTGTTTGGCCAGCGCGTCAATCAGATTGGAAGAGGCCTGGCCCCGAAGGATTTCGGGCGTGACAATGGTGACCGGGGCCGGGGAATTCCGCTTGGTTTCGGTGCCCGTGAGGCCTGTCACCACCACCTCGCTCAGTGTGGCGTTGGATTCTTTAAGGGAGAAGTCCAGGGTGCGGACCGTTTTCAGGTCTATGTCCTGGACGATGGTCTGGTGTCCCAGCAGGGAAACTTGTATCTGGGTTCGGATCTGGGGGAGAGAGCCGATCGTGTATCGGCCCTGCATGTCTGAGAGGGCGCCTTGCCGGAGGTCCGGAAAGAAAATGGCCACGCCCGGCAGCGGGTCTCCGGAGGCTTCGTCAGTGACGGTTCCGGAAAGGGTTGTACTTTGCTGTGCCGCTGCTGCCCAGGACAGGCTCAGCAGCAGCAGGATTATCGGGATTCTTTTCATTAAGATTCTCTCATTAAGACTGCAAAGATAATTCTTTTTTGTTTGGTAGTCTTGATTTGTTGGCCGCTTCCCGCTATCTTTGTAAGATAAAGCAAATGTGAATATGAAGAAGAAGTATTTGATTCCTGTCCTGTCCCTCCTGGCTGCAGCCCTTCTGCAGGCCTGCGGCGGCGATAAGGCTTCCTGGACAGACCGTACCGTGCCCGGAAAGGCCCTTGTGGAGTGGCAGTTCTCCAAGGACGGCCAGTCCTGGGAAAAAGTTTCTGTCCCGCACTCATACAATGCCATCGACGGTCATTCTCCGTCCTATTACCGCGGAACGGCGCACTACAAGACCACGCTGCCCAAGGTGAAGGCCGACCAGCCCCGGTATCTGCTCTTTGAGGGTGCGGCGCAAAGTGCGAAAGTGTACCTGAACGGAGAACTGCTCGCCGAGCACAGTGGCGGTTATACGCCGTTCTGGGTGAACCTGACCGGTAAACTGGCCCAGGGCGGGAACCAGCTGGAGGTGGTCTGCGACAACAGCGAGGCCCTGGACCGGATTCCCCTCACTTCGGATTTCAACAAGAACGGCGGCCTGCACAATCCTGTATGGCTGCTGGAATGCCCGCCCGTGCACCTGGATCCGGAGGCCTATGGCCTGTATCGGATGCATGTCTCTCAGGTGGAAGTGTCGGACGATAAAGCGGTTGCCCGGGCAGAGACCCGTATCTGCAACGCTTCCGCTACAGAGCAGGCCGTGGATGTCACATGGACGCTCAGCGATGCTTCCGGTGCTGCGGTCATTACTGGCGCGGGGTCCGTTTCCATTGCCGCCGGCGCATCGGCCAACGTGTCCTGGGACTTTACCCTGGACCAGCCTCATCTGTGGAACGGCACCCTAGACCCGTACCTTTATACGCTTTCCGTGAAAGCCGGCACTGACGAGGCCTCGACGGAGGTGGGCTTCCGCTACTATGCGATGGACCGCGTCAAGGGGTTCCAGCTCAACGGCAAGTCCTATCCGCTGCGTGGCGTGGCCATGCACCAGGACAAGGACCAGAAGGCGTCTGCCCTGTGGAAAGAGGATTTCGACGCCGACTATGCCATCGTGAAGGAGCTGGGCGCCAATTTCCTGCGCCTGGCCCACTATCCGCACAACGACTATGCCTTCCGCCTCTGCGACCGGATGGGCATCATTGTCCAGACAGAGATCCCTTGGGTGAACAACTGCGGCGAGAACGCCCCCGAAGCCTATTTCGAGAACATCTATTCCCAGATGAAGGAGATGGTCACCTCCCTGTACAACCATCCTTCCATCGTGTTCTGGGGCATGTGGAACGAGCTTGACAGCTGGGGTAACCGTCCCGGCGTGCTTCAGGGAAGCCTGGACACCCGCCGCGTGGTGGAGGAAACCGCCCGCTTGTATGACTTTACCAAGGCGCTGGATCCCTCCCGCTTCGTCGGCCTCACGGACGACTCCATGTTCCAGCGGGATGGCTATACGGAGTTGAAGGCAGACTATTATTCCGAGAACCGCTACCACGGCTGGTACTACAATTATGGCAATTTCTGGGGCCTGGCCGACGATATGGAGTGGATCCAGCAGAATATGGGCGTGACCAACCTGTCGGAATACGGTGTCGGCGTCAACCCCTACTGCCATGTCTGGGATCAGGCCGATATCGTCCGCGACCGCACCGACTCCCTCCATATCGAAGAGTACGGCAACCACGCCCATGAAGCCTTCGCCCAGCAGATCGCGCAGGCGCCCTACCTGAACTTCACGTCCATCTGGGTCCTGTTCGACTTCGCCGTAGCCAGCCGCGAAGAAGGATTCGTAGATACGGACAACGGTTACCGCTTCGTTTACAATAACAGCCGTAAGTACACCAACGACAAGGGCTTGGTCACCCGGGACCGCAGTCTTCGGAAAGATGCCTTCTACCTGTACAAGTCCTGGTGGAACAAAGAGGAAGAGACCGTCCACATCGCAGGCAAGCGGCTTCGCGAGTGCCCCGCCGGTCAGGACCGCATCCTCACGGTGTACTCCAACGCTCCTTCCCTGGAAGTGCTCAGCAACGGGCAGGTCATCCGCGGGTCGGCCTACACCGGAGAGCCCACGGGCGTAATCTGGCGTTTCCCCGTGCGGATGGGCTCCAAGACCACCACTTTCCGGGTGCAGTCCCCGTCCGGCACCTTCGACGAAATCACCTGGGAACCCATCGGCGATATCCAGTTCCCGGCCTTCTAGCTGCTAAATAGCCGCTATCTGGCTGCTCCCTGGCTGCCTTCTAGCCGTACTGGCTGCTATTTGGCCCCTAGTTGCCCCCTGGCTGTTATCTGGGGCTGCTATCTAGCTCCTAGCTGCCTCTTGGCTGCTCCCTGGCCCCTAGCTACCCGCTTTGGGCTGCGCAATAGCCTACAACCCTGCCCGTATGATTGCGTGCAGGTTTTTTTTGTGATGGGCGTGAACGGAAATAACTGATTATTAGAGGTCTGTGTAATAATCTTCAGTCGAATCGTACCTAAGCGTTTTATATAAAACGCCGTAAATCAAGTACTTCCGTTCACGCCGTCGCATGTCTTGGTGCGTTTCGGCAGCGGCGGAGAGACCTCTGGGGGCATCGGCAATTTATTGCCCCAGAGGCCTCTCTGCTGCTACCGAAACCATTGAAGAGCAATTCCACTGCCGTATGAACTGTGATGTACATCAAAGTTCTCGGTAAGTGGGAGAGGTGCAATATTTTCGGGCAGACCTCTCCCACCGGTTATGCCTTGGAGTGACCTCTGAGCCATTATTGCCGGGAGAGGTCCCGCGGAAAAAAATGCACCTCTCCCAAATAGTACGACCACCTCTCCCAAATAGCACGGGCACCTCTCCCAAGACTGGCGCGAAACACTTCTCAAGCATAAGGCATTCGCTTCTGCGGGCAAAAAAAGGCCGCAGGCTGGCGGAGAGCCAATGCCTGCGGCTTTTCAGAAGTTTTGCGGGCCGTCCGAACCATGGGAGGTCGGCAAGGGTCGCGACGGGGACGGCGTTACCGTGGTGCCTTTCCGGCGGGCTCTATTCCGTGGAGTAGTTGTCGAAGTAGCCCTGGACCAGGACGATGGGGGTGCCTTTGTCGCCGGAGCCGGAGGTGAGGTCGCAAAGGGAGCCGATCAGGTCGGTGAGCTGGCGGGGGGTGGTGCCTTCGGAGGCCATCTGGCCTTTGAGGTCGGCGTCTTTGGTCTTGATGCTGTCGGAGATGGCCTTGCGCAGTTCGGCGCCGCTCAGGGAGGCGAAGTCGTTGTCGGCCAGATACTTGATCTTGAGCTCGTTGGGCGTGCCGATAAGTCCGTCTGTGAAGGCGGGGGACACGACAGGGTCGGCCAGCTCCCAGATCTTGCCCTTGGGATCCTTGAAGGCGCCGTCGCCGTAGATCATCACTTCCACGTGTTTGCCGGTGGCTTTCAGGAGGCGGTCCTGGATGTCCAGCACCAGTCCCTGGCAGTCGCGGGGGAAGAGTTTCACCTGCTCTTCGGTGGCTTTGTTGGAGCCCAGCAGGCCGAAGCGCTCGTTGTAGCCGCTGCCGTCGATGGGGGCGTTCAGGATGTCGTCCAGGCCCAGCACTACGCGGGCACCGGCATCGCGGAGGATCCGCTTCGTGCGGGCGCGGGTGTGGATGTCGCAGGTGATGACGGTATCCGTGTAGTTCAGGATGGTCTTCGGGCGGTTGGCGAAGACAATTTCCACCTCGGCCCCGCATTCGCGGATCAGGTCGCCGTAGTACTGCACATAATCCACACCGGTGAATTCGTGCTTATTCACGCCGAACAGTTCCCGGTAGCGTTCCAGGGTGAGTACGTCGGAGTAGGGGTTCACACCGGCCTCGTCCAGTTTGTCGATGCTCACGAGCTCGTTGCCTACCTCGTCGGAGGGGTAGGAGAGCATGAGGACGATCTTCTTGCAGCCCATGGCGATGCCCCTGAGGCAGATGGCAAAGCGGTTGCGGCTGAGGATGGGGAAGATGACGCCGACGGTGCCGCCGCCGGTCTTGGCGGTGACATCGGCCGCGATGGCGCTCACAGGGGCGTAGTTGCCCCCGGCGCGGGCGACAATGGATTCCGTGACGCTCACAACGTCCCGGTCGCGGAGTTGGAAGCCTTCTTCTTCAGCGGCTTCCAGCACGCTGGAGGTAACGATTTCGGCCAGGTTGTCCCCCTGGCGGATGATGGGGCAGCGGATGCCGCGGGACACGGTCCCGACTTTTCTTTCGTGGGTCTTCATATGGGGATTTATTGTTTTATCTTCGAATCACAATACCAGCAGCGCAGCACGCCTGCGTCGTTCCTGCGGAATTTATGCGGCGCATGCTCGTTGTTGCAGATGCACTTTGCATTGGTGCAGCGGAGGGTGGGGTCTATGACAGGCTCTTCCGTGGCGGGCATGCCGTGGGACGGGTCGTCTTTCCATTCCAGGAGTTTGGTGATGAGGGCCATCCGCACGAATTTTCCATTCTCTACCTGACGGAAGTATGCGGCGCGCGGGTCTGCGTCTACCTCTGTCAGGATTTCGTTCACGCGGGGCAGCGGGTGCAGCACGGCCATCTTCTCCTTGGCCAGGGACATGCGGGCCGCATCCAGCACGAAACTGTCTTTGACGCGGTCGAACTCGTCCTGGTCCAGGAAGCGCTCCTGCTGGACGCGGGTCATGTACAGCACATCCAGCTCCGGCATCACCTCTTCCATGGTGGCAACCTCTTTATAGCGGATGCCCAGGCGGTCGCACACATCCTGTTTGATGTAGTCCGGGAGCTTGAGCTCGTCCGGGGCGATGAGCACCACCTTGATGTCCCGGTAGCGGGACAAGGCTTTGATGAGCGAGTGTACGGTGCGGCCGAACTTGAGGTCTCCGCAGAAGCCGATGGTGATGCCGTCGATATGGCCCAACTCCCGCTTGATGGTCAGGAGGTCGGTCAGGGTCTGGGTGGGGTGGCTGTGGGAGCCGTCCCCGGCGTTGATGATGGGTACCCGGGACACCTCGGAGGCGTACAGCTGGGCGCCCTCGATGTGGTGGCGCATGGCGATGACATCGGCAAAGCAGCCCACGACGCGTACCGTATCCTGCACGGTTTCGCCCTTGCTCACGGAGCTGGATTTGGCGTCCGAGAAGCCCAGGACATTGCCGCCCAGTT
Organism: uncultured Bacteroidales bacterium; assembly: GCA_946187865.1. Lineage (GTDB taxonomy): Bacteria > Bacteroidota > Bacteroidia > Bacteroidales > UBA932 > Cryptobacteroides. The sequence continues at coordinate 5,344 of CAMHST010000008.1, read as the reverse complement.
CCATCATGGCCGACGTGAAGCTGAGCCGCGTGCGGGTGCTGGGCTCATAGAACAGCGTGGCCAGTTTGCGGTGCGCCTGGGATTCCTGGTACTGCTCCCGCTTTGCGATGATATCTTCGGCCAGGGTGATAATCTGGTCCAGTTCCTCTTTGCTGAGGTCCATCGGGTCGATGAGGTGTTTCATAGGCTGCTATTGTTTAATCCATGATTCATCCGAGGGGTTGTCGCGGAAGGCGAGGATGCGCTCTTTCCACTGCGGGGCGATCCGGCCTTCTTCCACGGCCACGTCCACCAGCACGTCCAGGTTGCAGAGGGAGTGGTTTTCGGTTCCGGCCGCCGCAATCCGTTCCAGGCCGCGTTTCATCCCGTAGGTGAAGATGCTCACGATGCCCAGTACGTTGGCGCCGGCTTCGCGGAGGGCTTCCACCACGTCGATGGCGCTGCCTCCGGTGGAAATCAGGTCTTCTATCACCACCACCTTGCAGCCGGGCTCCATCCGGCCTTCGATCCGGTTGGTCCGCCCGTGGGTCTTGGCTTCGCCCCGGACATAGCCCATGGGCAGTCCCAGCAGGGTGGCCGTGATGGCGGCGTGTGCGATGCCGGCCGTAGAAGTGCCCATAAGCATCTCACAGTCAGGATAGTACCGCCTTACCAGTTCGGCCAGGCCGTTTTCTATCTGCTGACGGACCTTGGGGGCCGACAGCGTAAGCCGGTTGTCGCAATAGATGGGGCTCTTGATGCCGCTGGCCCAGGTGAAGGGCTCCTGCGGCCGCAGGAATACGGCCCCGATAGAAAGGAGTTCGTGCGCGATTTTTCGTTCCATATCTTAGTGTACAAATTCTTCCAGACAGCGTTGATAGGCGGCTACGGGATCCGCGGCGGCGGTGATGGGCCGTCCCACCACGATAAAGTCCGACCCCAGTTCCCGGGCCCGGGCGGGCGTGGTGATGCGGACTTGGTCGTCCGCGGCGGCGTCGGCAAAGCGGATGCCGGGGGTGACGGTAAGGAAGTCCGGCCCGCAGGCCTCTTTCACCAGGGCGGATTCCAGCGGAGAGCAGACCACCCCGTCCAGCCCGGCTTTGCGGGCGTTGGCGGCGTAGGTGGCGATGGTTTCGTTCATGGAGGCCTGTACCAGCAGCTGCCGATGCAGGACTTCCTCCGAGGTGGAGGTGAGCTGGGTAACCGCAATCAGGAGCGGGCGGGTGCCGTCGGGGCGGGTGAGTCCTTCCAGGGCCGCCTCCATCATGGGGATGGCCCCCGACGCGTGCACGTTCACCATGTCCACATCCAGGGCGGAGAGCACCCGCATGGCCTTTTTCACGGTATTGGGAATGTCGTGCAGTTTGAGGTCCAGGAAAATCCGGTGTCCGCGGGCCTTGATTTCCCGGACAATGTCCGGACCGGCCCCGTAAAAGAGTTCCATGCCGATCTTGACGAACGGCTTGCGGGAACCGGCAAACCGGTCCAGGAAAGCGAGCGTGGTTTCCCGGTCGGGGAAGTCGCAGGCTATGATGACGTCTGAGTTCATACGCATCCGATAATATCTCTAAGTGAATCTATATGAAGTTCTTCCATAAGAATTGGCAGCTGCTCCACGATTTCCGGGCAGGCGAAGGGGTTGCGCAGGTTCTCGGCCCCTACTTGGACGGCCGTCGCCCCGGCCATCATCATTTCTACGACATCCCGTGCGCTGGCGACACCCCCGCAGCCCATCACCGGAATCCGGCAGGCGTGGGCCACCTGATAGACCATGCGGAGGGCGATGGGGAAAATCCCGGCGCCGGAATATCCGCCTGTCCGGTTGGCCAGGACGGGACTCCGGCGGGCGATGTCGATCCGCATGCCCAGGAACGTGTTCACCAGCGTGAGTCCGTCGGCACCGGCGTCTTCGCAGGCGCGGGCGATTTCCACGATATCCGTCACGTTGGGGCTCAGCTTGATAAAGACCGGCTTGCGGGTGACGGCCTTCACCGCCGCAGTGACCTGCGCCGCAGCATCGGCAGATGTCCCAAAAGCCATGCCGCCTCCGTGTACATTGGGGCAGGAGATGTTCACTTCGACAATGTCGATGTCCGGGCATGCGTTTGCCCGGGCGCAGCAGTGGGCGTACTCTTCCAGCGAGAAGCCGCTGATGTTGGCGATGATGCAGCCGTCGTAGATTTTCCTCAGGGCGGGGACCTTTTCGTTCACCAAGGCCTCGATCCCCGGGTTCTGCAGACCCACTGCATTGAGCATGCCGGCGGCGCATTCCGCGATGCGCGGAGTGGGATTCCCGAAGCGGGCCTCCCGGGTGGTTCCCTTGAGCGAAATGCCGCCCAGCACGTTCAGGTCCAGGCTGTCGGCGAGTTCCAGGCCGAAGCCGAAAGTGCCGCTGGCCGGGATCACCGGGTTCTTGAGGCGGATGCCGCACAGTTCTTGAGACAGGTCCTTTGCTACCATATCAGTTCCTCCTTCTTGAAGACGGGGCCGTCCTTGCACACGCGCCTAGGGCCGTTTTGGGTCTGGATGCTGCAGCCGTAGCAGAAGCCCGCGCCGCAGCCCATGCGCTCTTCCAGGGAAACCTCGCCGGGGGTATGGATGGCCGAGCAGACGGCCTTCAGCATAGGCTTGGGCCCGCAGGCATAGAAATAATCGTAGGAAATGTTCCCGATTCTCAGGACATCCGTCACAAAGCCTTTTGTCCCGACCGATCCGTCCATCGTGGCAATGTGGACGGTTGCGCCAAGCTGCCTGAACTCCTCTGCGAGCATCACTTCCGAGGCTGTATTGAAACCCAGGACGACGGTGATTTCCTTCTCCTGGGCGCACAGTTCCTTCGCCAGGAGATACAGGGGAGCGGCTCCCACGCCGCCGCCCAGCAGGAGCGCCTTGTGGCGGCACGCGTCGATGTCGAAACTGTTGCCCAGGCCCGTCAGGGCGCAGACCCGGTCCCCGGGCCGCTTGGCAGACAAGGCGGCCGTTCCTTCGCCGACGACTTTGTACACAAGCGTGAGCGTCTCCCAGTCGCAGTCGTGGACCGAGATCGGGCGGCGCAGGAACTTGCCCTCGACGGCTACCTGCACGAACTCGCCGCTGCAGCGGATCGCGGAGGTGTCGCCCCCGAGCTTCATCCGGAAAGTCCGAGGAGCCAGCGGAAGGTTTTCCAGGACGGTGAAGGTCACTTCTTTCATTTACTTATACTCTTCGTCGATGGTGGAGATGCCCAGGGTAATCTCTTCCAGCACGTCCAGAAGCACCCGCACGGTTTCCAGGGCCGTGAAAATGGTGACATTGTTCTCCACGGCGGTACGGCGGATTTCGTAGCCGTCCAGGTGGCTGGATTTCTGGTTCAGGTCGATCGTGTTGATCACATACTTCACATGGCCTTTCCTCAGGGCCTGGCAAATCTCGTCGCTGCCCTCGTTGAGTTTCTTGAGGGTCTTGGTCCGGATGCCGTGCTCCTTGAGGAAGGCGGCCGTACCCCGGGTTGCTTCGATGTTGAAGCCCAGGTTGTAGAAGCGGCGGATCAGGGGCAGGGCGTCCTCCTTGTCTTTGTCGGCAATGGTGGCGAACACGGTCCCGTAGGACTTGATGTCCATGCCGGAGGCCTGCAGGGACTTGTACAGTGCCCTGTTCAGGGACTTGTCATAGCCGATGGCCTCGCCGGTGGACTTCATCTCCGGAGACAGGTAGGTGTCGATGCCCTTGATCTTGCCGAAGGAGAAAGCCGGCGTTTTCACGAAGTGGCGCTTGCGCTCGGGGAAGTACACCTCGGTGATGCCCTGTTCCTTCAGGGAGTGGCCCAGCATGACCCGGGTGGCGATTTTGGCCATGGGAACGCCCGTGCTCTTGGAGATGAACGGCACGGTGCGGGAACTTCTGGGGTTCACCTCGATCACGTACACGTTTTCGTCGGCATCCACGATGAACTGGATGTTGAACAGCCCCACGATGCCGATCTCCCGGCCCAGTTTCACGGTGTCGTCGATAATCTCCTGCTTCACCTTGGGGCTGAGGCTGAAGGAAGGGTACACGCTGATGGAGTCGCCGGAGTGGATGCCGGTTTTCTCCACGTGTTCCATGATGGCGGGGATGAACACGTCTTTCCCGTCGCAGATGGCATCTACCTCGGTTTCCTTGCCCATGATGTATTTGTCTACCAGCACCGGTGAATTCTCGTTGATCTCCACGGCGTTCTGCAGGTAGTGGCGCAGGGTGGCCTCGTTGCCCACGATCATCATGGCGCGGCCGCCCAGCACGAAGCTGGGACGCACCAGGACCGGATAGCCGATATCCTCTGCAGCCTTCACGCCCTCTTCCACCGTGGTCACGGCGTGGGCCTTGGGCTGCCGGATGCCGGTGCGGCGCATCACGGCCTCGAAGAGTTTGCGGTCTTCGGCGTTGTCGATGGCCTCCAGGCCGGTGCCGATCAGCGGAACGTCGAACTCTTCCAGCGGCCCGGCCAGGTTGATGGCCGTCTGCCCGCCCAGGGTGACGATGACCCCGTCCGGGTTCTCCAGGTGGATGACATTCATCACGTCTTCCGTGGTGAGGGGCTCGAAGTAGAGCTTGTCGGAAATGGTATAGTCGGTGGAGACGGTTTCCGGGTTGTTGTTGATGATGATGGCCTCGTAGCCGGCTTCCCGGATGGCCCAGATGGCATGGACGGTGGAATAGTCGAACTCCACGCCCTGGCCGATCCGGATGGGTCCGGAGCCCAGCACCAGGATTTTCTTGCGTGTGGAGGGGATGGACTCGTTCTGCTGCTCGTAGGTGGAGTAGAAGTAGGGCACGTACGTGTCGTGCTCGGCGCAGCAGGAGTCGATCATCTTGTACACCGGGACGATGTTCTCCCGGAAGCGGAGGCGGATGACATCGGCCTCTTTCCAGCCCCAGAGCTCGCCGATGAACTTGTCGCCGAAGCCCATCCGTTTGGCCTCTTTCAGTACTTCGACGTCTCCCACGGCCGCTTTCACCTTCCGCTCCATGCGGATGATGTTGTAGATCTTCTCCAGGAAGAGCATGTCGATCTTGGTGCGGTCGTAGATGCGGGAGAGGTCTATCCTCAGGCGCAGCAGCTGGGCGATGGCGTGGATGCGGTCGTCCGTGGGGGTGGAGATATACTCCAGCAGGCGTTCCTCGGACCAGTCGTCGAACTTCTTTTTATGGATGTGGCAGCAGCCGCTTTCCAGCGAGCGCATGGCCTTGAGGATGCTTTCTTCCAGGGTGCGGCCGATGGACATCACCTCGCCGGTGGCTTTCATCTGGGTGCCCAGCTCGTTGGAGGCCTCGCTGAACTTGTCGAAGGGGAAGCGGGCCACTTTGGCCACCACGTAGTCGATGGCCGGCTCCGTGCAGGCCGGGG